>CAZLGY010000104.1:0-8904 GCA_964559165.1 uncultured Chryseobacterium sp. | reverse complement strand
CTGAAGGCGAAGCTCATCGGCAACATCCGCGACGGGCGCGTGCCGCACGCGCAGCTGTTCATGGGTCCGCGCGGCAGCGGCAACCTCCCACTGGCCCTGGCCTATGCGCAATACCTGTTGTGCGAGCAGCGGGCCGAGGTGGACAGCTGTGGCACCTGTGCCAGCTGCCTGCAGATGGCCAGGCTGGAACACCCCGACCTGCACCTGGCCTTCCCCATCTTCTTCACGGACAAGGTGAAGGTGTGCGAGCCGTTCCTTGGCAAATGGCGCAGCTGTGTGCTGGAGCAGCCCTACCTCGACACCGACCTGTGGCGGGACCACATCGAGAGCGAGAACAAGCAATTGCGGATGGGTGTGGAGATCGCTGCGGAGATCCAACGGAAGCTTTCCCTGCGCTCCTTCCGGGGTGGCTACAAGGTGATGGTGATCTGGCTGCCCGAGCTGATGAGCGGTGATGCGGCCAACAAGCTGCTGAAGGTGCTGGAGGAACCGGAGCCCAACACGGTGTTCCTGTTGGTGAGCACCGATGCCGATCAGTTGCTGGCCACGATCCTTAGCCGTGCCCAATTGGTGAAGGTGCCGGCCCTCCGTCCCAAGGAACTTGCCTTGTCCTTGCGCGAAGCAGTGCCCGAGCTGGGCGAGGAGGAGGCCTTCGCCCTGGCGTTGCGCAGCGAAGGCGACCTGCTGGAGGCGTTCGCCATGGCGGAAAAGCAGGAGGAGGAATTGTTCATCTTCTTCCGCGACTGGCTGCGCGCCTGCTACCGCAAGGAGGTGGTGAACGTGGTGGACTTCGCCGATGGCTTCCAGAAGCTGGGCCGTGAACGCCAGAAATCGCTGTTCCAGTATGGGTTGTTCCTCATCCGCCAATGCGTGCTGCAATGGCAGCAGGTGCCCGAGCTGGTGCGTGTGGTGGGGCAGGAGGCGGAGTTCGTGCAGAACTTCAGCAAACTGCTCACCGACCGCAACGCCGACCGCATCCGCCAGGAGCTGGAGAGCGCCCATGGCCACGTGGAGCGCAACGCCAACCCCAAGGTGCTGTTCGTGGACCTGAGCTACCGGCTGATGGGGCTGTTGCGGGGGAAAGGCTAGGGCCTGCGCATTTGTTGCGTCCGGTAGTGTCCTTCCGTGAATGGATGACAAGCTGACCATCCGGCTCGACAAGGCCACCCTTGAACAGGCCAAGCAATACGCAAAGGCCAACCACAGCAGTTCGGGCCGAATGATCGAGGACTACCTGGCCACGCTCATCGCTCGATCGAACCACGAGGAGGAGGTGGACATTTCCCCCTTTGTGCGCAGTCTGGCCAGTAAGGTCAAGTCGTCCGATACGATCTATGCCAAGGAGGTTTACCACAAATACCTGAACCGTAAGTACCGGTGAAGACCCCTGACGCTTTCCTGAAGTCCATCAAAGGCGCTTGAACGGTCCGCACCCACGTTGGCCCAAGTTGCCAGCGATGCGATCCATCCCCCGCCCGCCCTATCTTCGCCCCAAGCCCCTTGGTGATAACGGGCACAGGCAGAAGGACATGGCGTGTACAGGATGCAGCAGTGGAGCGGATGGGAAACCCGCCGGGTGCAAGAGCAACGGATATTGCAGCTCCAGTGGCTGTAACAAGCTCGGGGTCTTCGATTGGCTCGCCGGAGTGCCCATCGCCGCCGGTCAACAGCCCTTCGATGGGGTGGAGGTGCGCTTCAAGAACACCCGCAAGGCCTTCTACCGCAATACCAGCGGCCTGCAACTGATGCCCGGCGACCTGGTGACCGTGGATGCGGCGCCCGGGCACGACATCGGCATGGTCAGCCTCACCGGGGAGCTGGTGCGCGCCCAGATGCAACGCCGTAGCGTGAGCGGTGAGACCTATGATCTCCGCAAGGTGCTTCACAAGAGCACCCAGGAGGAGATCGACCACTGGCATGCCAGCCGCAAACTGGAGGATGCGACCATGTTCGCCGCACGCCAGATGGTGCGCGATGCGCGGCTGGACATGAAGGTGACCGACGTGGAGTACCAGGCTGACGGCACCAAGGCGGTGTTCTACTACGTGGCGGAGGAGCGCATCGATTTCCGCGGCATCCTGCGCACCTTGAGCGACCGGTTCAAGGTGCGGGTGGAGATGAAGCAGATCGGTGCACGGCAGGAGACCGGCCGCATCGGTGGCATCGGCAGCTGCGGCCGCGAGCTGTGCTGCAGCACCTGGCTCACCGATTTCCGCAGTGTGACCACCAGTGCCGCCCGCTACCAGCAGCTCGCCCTCAATCCGCAGAAACTGGCCGGCCAATGCGGCAAGCTGAAGTGCTGCCTGAACTACGAGCTGGACATGTACATCGAGGCGATCAAGAGCTACCCCAGCCAGAACGCCAAGTTGAAGACCGCACAGGGTACCGGGGCGCACATCAAGACCGACATCTTCCGTGGAACGATGTGGTACGGGTTCAAGGTGCCCGGCAGTCCCTTCATCATGGCCGGCTTCCCCGTGGAGGTGGTGCGCGACATATTGGCCCAGAACAAGGAGGGTATCATCCCCGAGGTGGACCTGAACATGGCCGACGCACCTGCCGAGGTTGAGAAGAAGCCGGACTACGAGAACGTGGTTGGGCAGGACGACCTGACGCGCTTCGACAGCAAGGTGAAGAGCGGCCGCAAGCGCAGCAGGGGCAAGGGCCGCGACGGCGAGCGCAGGCCACAGGGTGGCGGAGCGGGTCAACCGGCACGGCCCTCCCAGGAAAACCGACCCCGTACCGAGCGAGGACCCCGCCCCGAAGGAGCTGGAGCGCCGCGCCCATCGCGCCCCCCCGGTGAACAACGGGCCGACGGTGCCGGCGGTGACCGCCAACGGCGTGACCGCGGACGCAGCAGGGGACGTGGACGCGGAGGCGACAGGGGCCCCGGTGGTGCCCCACCACCCAGCGCACCCCCAGCGGCCTGATGCGCACCGTGCTATACGCGACCCTGGCCGCAGCATTGCTCGGCTGCTCCCCCGAAGGCGTGCTCTTCCAAGCCGACGTACCCGTTCCCGATGGCGCATGGGACCGGAACTTCACCCCTGAGTTCAACTTCACGGTGACGGATACGACCACCCGGTACGACCTGGTGATCGACATCCGCCACACGGGCGACTATCCCTTCAGCGACCTGTACCTCTTCGTGGACATGCACGGCCCCGATGGCCGCCATGCGCGCGACACCGTGGAATGCCGCATGGCCGACCCCACCGGTCGCTGGTACGGCAAGGGCACGGGCTACATCTTCGCGGGTCGCACGGTGGCCGCGCGGGTGCTTTACCGCCATGGAAGCCGCTTCCCCGCGGCGGGCGACTACCGCATCCGACTGGAGCAGGCCATGCGCACCGAGCGCCTTGAGGGGGTGCTGGATGTGGGCGTGAGCGTGGAGCAGGGCTCCTGACGGGCACACGCAGGACCGCGGCAGCATGAACGGAACGCGGAAGCCACCGCAGCCTGTTCACAGTTCGTGTCCGCGTTACGGCAGCCACCCGTTGCCGCCGGTAACTTCGTAGCCCGATGTCCACCACCACCCCACCCCGTAAACGCCGCGGCTGGCTTATCGCCTGGTGGGGGTTGGTGCTATCGCCGGTACTGGGGCTGTTCCTCATGCTGGGGCTGGCCGCCTTCAGTGACCTGCCCGGGACCGAGGACCTGGAGAACCCACGCAGCGACCTTGCGTCGGCCATCCTCTTCAGCGATGGCAGCCAGATGGGCCAGTACTACCGGGAGAACCGCATACCGGTGGACTATGAGCGGATCAGCCCGCACGTGGTGAATGCGCTGATGGCCACGGAGGACGAGCGTTTCCGGGAACATAGCGGCATCGATGTGCGGGGCACCCTGCGTGCGGCGGTTTACATGGGCCGGAAAGGCGGCGCCAGCACCCTCACCCAGCAACTGGCGAAGATGCTCTTCACAGACCGGTCGCCCGACTTCGTGAAGCGCACCTTCCAGAAGTTCCAGGAATGGATCATCAGCGCCCGGCTGGAGCGGCAGTACACCAAGGACGAGCTCATCGCCATGTACCTGAACCGCTTCGATTGGATCAACCAGGCGGTGGGCATCCATAGTGCGGCACGCATCTACTTCAACACCACCCCCGACTCCCTGCGCATCGAGGAGGCGGCCCTCCTGGTGGGTATGTGCAAGAACCCAGCGCTCTTCAATCCGCTGCGCCGGCCGGACACCACCCTCACCCGCCGCATGGTCGTGTTGGACCAGATGCGGAAGAACGGGTTCCTCACCACTTCGGAGTACGATTCGCTGAAGGCCCTGCCCATCGGCCTGCGTTTCCAGCGGGTGGACCATTCAGAGGGACCAGCGCCCTATTTCCGTGAAGTACTGCGTGCCAAATTGGTCAAACTCTTGGCCGAGAAGAACGAGGATGGCTCATACCGCTACGCCAAATCGGACGGAACGCCATACGACATCTACACCGATGGCTTGAAGGTGTATACCACGCTGGACCGCCGTATGCAGCGATACGCTGAGTGGGGCCTTCAAGAACACCTTCGCAACGAACTTCAGCCGGACTTCTTCAAGGACCTTGCGAGAAAGAAGAACAGGCCTTTTGACTTCCGCGTGAGCGAGGAGGAGATCAAGGTCATCCTGAATACGGCCATGAAGCGCAGCGTGCGCTACAAAGTGCTAACGGGCATCCAATGTGGTAACTGCGAGCGACCGGCAAGGTATATCGAGACGACACAGCACCTAGGCCACAAGCACTACCACTGCCGCCCCGACATCGGGGGTTGCGATAGCTATTGGCCGGTGGTGAAGGAGTCGGAGATCCCTGGCATTTTCAACACCCCTACGAAGATGCGCGTATTCACCTGGAAGGGAGAGCGCGATACGGTGATGAGCCCGATGGACTCGATCCGGTACTACAAGGGCTTTCTCCAAAGCGGCCTGCTGAGTATGGACCCACACACCGGGTTTGTGAAGGCATGGGTTGGCGGCATCGACTTCAAGCACTTCCAATTTGACCATGTGGAACAGGCCAGGCGTCAAGTTGGCTCCACCTTCAAGCCCTTCGTTTACGCCACCGCGCTGCGCGAGGGCATGGACCTCTGTCGCGAAGTACCCAACCAGAAGGTGTGTTTCGATATGCCACCCGGCCAGCCCGATTGGTGTCCCGAGAACAGCGATGGGACTTATGGCGGTATGGTCACCTTGGAGTTCGCTCTTGCCAATAGCATGAATACGGTGACCGCCTGGCTCATGAAACACTATGGCCCACAAGCGGTCACGGTAATGGCTCGACACATGGGCGTCAGAAGCCCACTGGAACCGGTACCCTCGCTATGTCTTGGTGTCGCCGACCTCACCCTGATGGAGATCACCGGAGCCTTCTCCTCATTTGCGAACCAAGGCGTCTATATCCAGCCGATCATCGTAACCCGCATCGAGGACAAGAACGGCAGCTCTGTTTATGATGTGGCCCCCGAGACCTATGAGGCGCTGGATGCTGTCACCGCTTACAAAATGCTGAAGATCCTGAAGGGCGTGACCGACGGCGCCTACAACCCGAGCTCGGGCAAGGTGGTGGGCACGGGCCTTCGGCTTCGTACCAGTTGGGGCACCAGGGCACGATACGCCAATATCAAGTTCCCCACGGCGGGCAAAACCGGTACGACGCAGAACAATAGCGATGGCTGGTTCATCGGCATCACCCCCGACCTGGTGACGGGCGTATGGACAGGTGCGGACGACCGCAGCGTGCGTTTCGCCAGCACCGACAAGGGCCAGGGAGCGAACATGGCGCTGCCCATCTATGGCTATTTCATGAACAAGGTGTACGCCGATAGCAGCATCACTATCAGCACCGGCGACTTCGAGGTGCCCACCGGCTTCGATGCCAGCACGCTCAACTGCCGCACCAGGGGCCCGGAGACGGGTACGCCGGTGGAGCCGTTGTGGGAGTGATGGTGGCAGCCGCTCGACGGGACATTTCGCGGCATCCAACTTGGAATTCGCCTTACTTCGCATCCCAAGCAACGACTAACGATGAACAAGGTGGTGGCCGATGCCGGAGAAGCGCTGCGCGGGATCACGGACAACATGACCCTGATGGTGGGCGGCTTCGGCCTGTGCGGGATCCCGGAGAACTGCATCACTGCATTGGTGAAAAGCGGCGCGAAAGGCCTGACCTGCATCAGCAACAACGCCGGTGTGGACGACTTCGGCCTGGGCCTGCTGCTGCAGACCAAGCAGATCCGCAAGATGATCAGCAGCTATGTGGGGGAGAACGCCGAGTTCGAGCGCCAGATGCTGAGCGGCGAGCTGGAGGTGGAGCTGATCCCCCAGGGAACACTGGCCGAGCGCTGCCGCGCCGGTGGTGCGGGTATCCCGGCCTTCTTCACCCCTGCCGGCTACGGCACCGAAGTGGCTGCTGGCAAGGAGACGCGTGAATACCACGGCAAGATGTACGTGCTGGAAGAGTGGCTCCGCGCTGACTTCGCGCTGGTGAAGGCCTGGAAGGGAGATCGCCTGGGGAACCTCGTCTACAAGCGCACGGCCCGCAACTTCAACCCCATGATGGCCATGGCCGGCAAGATCACCGTGGCCGAAGTGGAGCACCTGGTGGAGCCCGGCGAGCTCGATCCGGACGAGATCCACACGCCGGGCATCTTCGTGCAGCGCATCTTCCAAGGCGTGAACTACGAGAAACGCATCGAGCAACGCACGGTGCGCAAGCGCTGAAATGATCGTCCAGCGCCGCCCCGGAACGCTGTACGCGGCATTGGCGGTGCTGTTGGGGTTGCTGGTGCTGTGGCGTGCGTGGCAGCTGCCCCTGGTGCACGATGAGGCCCGCACCTGGCTGGTGTACGTGCTCAGCGGCGACCTCCTGCCGTTCCACGCACAGTGGGATGCCGGCAACCATGTGCTGGTGACCGCAGCGGCCTGGTGCGGCGAACAGGTCCTGGGTGAAGCGCCGATCGTGCTGCGGCTCTTCTCCGCGCTAACGTTCGCCTTGTATGCGTGGTACGGCTGGTGCCTCAGCAGGCGGATGAAGACCGCTCCGATCGCATGGTCCTTCCGCGCGGCATGGATCGGCACGCCGTTCCTGCTCGACTTCTTCTCGTTGTTCCGTGGCTATGGGCCTGCGCTCGCCTTCCTTGGAATGGCGATCCATCATCTGCTGGCATTCATGGCCGCGCCACGCGTGGAACGGCTGTGGCCCATGTTGGTGGCCGTAGCGCTGGGTACCTGGTGCTCGCTCAACGGTATCCTCCTGGGCCTTGCGATGCTCGCGTTGGTGTCGCCGGGCATCGTTCCCCCGCCCGGTCGGCGGCGTGCCACCTTGGTGGTGCAATGGGTGGTACTTGGCGCCGCCCCGATGCTCATCGCTGTAAAGTATGGGCAAGAACTTGCGCAACGCGGCGCACTGTACTACGGAAGTGATGCGGGATGGATGAAGGGCACGCTCGCTTCACTCACCCGTCCGCTGCTGGGCACGGAAGCCATCGGTGCACGCTGGGCGTTGCTGCTGCCCGTGCTGCTGGCCTTGGGGGGCGCGGTGTTCATGGCGCGAGGACAGGGTAAGGAGGCGCTGCGGCGGCCGCTGGTGCTGGTGGCCGCGCTGCTCTGTGCGGAGATACTGGGCCGTACGCTGATGCATGCGATGTGGGGAACGCTGTACCCCATCGATCGCACGGCCCTGCACCTGGTGCCGCTCGCATTGCTCTTCATCGCTTTCGCTGCGGACCAACTTGCCGATACGCGTGCATGGGTGGCGTGGATCGGTGCACCGCTGTTGATCCTGCCACAGCTCATGGCCTTGCGGGTATGGCATCCTGCGCGCACACTCAGTTGGCCGGAAGAGTCAGCGGAGCTGGCGCAATACCGCGCCGTAGCGGAGCGTGTTGCAGCCACCGATGCCATTCTGAGCGTGGGCGCATATCGGCAGATGGTGCCCATCTGGGATGTGCAGGCCCGACTGGCGGGCGTGGCGGTGCCGGTGTTGGACCCGGGCGGTCACCCGGCCACCTACCATGACCTGCTGTTGGTGGACACGGGATACTTCGAGGTGCCGCCCGGCTATCAGGCCGTGGTGGGAAGCAGGGCGGGCAGGCAGGTCCTGTTCGAGCGGATGGCTCCCGTTGAGCTGATCGCCTTCGCGGACACCGTCTTCAACGCAGCCGCGAATGACGCCGAGTTCCAGGACCTGTGGAACGAACCCGTGGAGCGCTTCCGCCCGGGACTGCGCTGTATGGAGCTTGACCTGTTGTTGCACTGTACCGATGCAGTGCTCGCTGCGGAGGTGGTCATCGAACTTCGCGGGTCGGACGGGCAGGCCGTACACACCGACCGGGTGGAGTTGCGGGCGCGGCATTCCGCATCCGGCGTTGATCACCTCCGCTTCCGGCGGTGGATCCCGGCGGTGGATGGTGCTCGATCGATCGTAGTCTATCTGTACAACCCCAAGCGGCAAGTCATGGAACAAAGCGCGGCACACCTGCGCATGTTGCGGATCTCCACGGATGACGAACTTCGCACACCTGAACCCGATTGATCCATGGCCCTGACGAAGGAACAAATGGCCCAGCGCATCGCCCGCGAACTGAAGGACGGCTGGTACGTGAACCTGGGCATCGGCATCCCCACGCTGGTGGCCAACTACATACCTGCCGGCATCAGTGTGGAGTTGCAGAGCGAGAACGGCATCCTGGGCATGGGCCCCTTCCCGTTCGAGGGCGAAGAGGATGCCGACCTGATCAATGCGGGCAAGCAAACGGTGACGTTGAAGGACGGTGCGGCCATCTTCGACAGTGCCACCAGCTTCGCCATGATCCGCGGCCAGCACGTGCAGCTCACGGTGCTCGGCGCCATGGAGGTGAGCGACACCGGCGACATCGCCAATTGGAAGATCCCCGGCAAGATGGTGAAGGGCATGGG
>CAZLGY010000103.1:6690-8984 GCA_964559165.1 uncultured Chryseobacterium sp. | reverse complement strand
CCTCGGCATCGATGAACGCGGGGTGTGGGCCTTCAACAGCCTCATCGGCCAGACATCCGGCGGGCCGGTGACCGCCAGCGATGCGCGCCTGCGCGATCGCATCACCCACCACCGCACACTGGGGCTCGCCTCCGCAGAGCGCCTCCAACGCGCCCTGCAACAACAGGCGACCCTCGATGCCACGCATCCCTATGCGGCATCGCCCTGCTTCATCCCGCCCGGTCAACCCGCTCCCGAACCCTTCCAAACCGGCCGCCCCGTAGGCGGTTTCCTCTGATGCGCATCATCACCTGGCTCAGCTGGCTCTGGCCCAAGCTCCCCCACGAGGTCCGCATCGTGGGCCTCATCGCCGTGCTCGCCGCCGGTGTGGCCGCAGGCATGGTCATCGGCTTCCTCGCATGGGACAGCGGCTTCGTGCATGAACGCCTCGGCATCGGGACCGAGGCATCCACGCCACCGCCGCCGCAGGCACCGCCACCCGACATCATGCAGGTGGTGCATCATGCCCTCTCCGAGTACGATGCCAACCTGCGCGGCTACCTCGCCCAGGAACGCGCCGCCGCCATCGATACGCTCCTTACACCCATGCTCGCCGCCCTGCGTGAGCTCGACAAACGGCAGCGCATCATGCTCGCCGCCACCACCGCCAATACCGAACGCATCAACGACCTGCCCAAGGCCTATGATGCCCGCCTCGAACGCATCATGGACCGCCAGCCCGCCAACATCAACGGCCTGCTGCAGGACATCGTGGACCGCCTCGATGCGCAGGACCGCTCCCTGCGCGACCTGGCCAACAAGGTGAACGAACGCCCTCCACGCAAACAGTCCTTCTGATGCTGCTCACCCGCCTCAAACGATGGGTCCAGCCCGAGCTCGACCGAACGCTCGTGCTGCTGCGCCAGGCCAACCGCCAGCTCGACCACGCACTCACCGAGAACATCCAGCTCAAGGCACAGAACGACCTGCTCACCGAGCAGGTGGACCGCCTGACCGTCGACAACCGTGAACTGCACCGCCAGATGGCCCTGCTCAAGCAGGCCAACGACATGCAGAAGGTGACCATCGAACGCATGGAGCGCTATCAGCTCGAGCTCCAGAACCGCCTCGAACACCTCATCGCCCGCGTGGTGCAGCTCGAGGTGCGCCAGGGCGGAAAACCCCAACTGCCCATCGCATGAAACGCTCCATCACCCACATCGTCCTGCATTGCACGGCCACGCCCGCCGGCCGCCATCACACCGTGGAGGATATCCGCGCATGGCACCACCAACGCGGATGGAACGACATCGGCTACCACTACGTGGTGCTGCTCGATGGCACCGTGCAGGCGGGACGGCCGCTGGAACAGCCCGGTGCGCACGTGGCCGGGCATAACGCACGCTCCATCGGGATCGTGTACGTCGGTGGCATCGACAAGGCCACCAACCAGCCCCGCGACACGCGCACCGCCGCCCAACGACGTGCCCTGCTCAAGCTGGTGACCGACCTCAAACAGCGCTTCCCCAGCGCCCTGGTGCTCGGCCACCGTGACTTCCCCAACGTCCCCAAAGCCTGCCCATGCTTCGATGCACGCACCGAATACGCTGCGGTATGAGGGTCGCCTTCGCCACCATCTGCCTGCTCCTGGTCGGCTGCGATGCATCCAAACGGGCCTGCCGAAAAGCCGAAGGCATGGTGGCCAAGGCGACCCTCCTGTGCCCGGAGCTGCTCGCCGAACGCTCCCGCACCGACACGTTCACCGTGGTGCTGCCAGGCAGCTCCGGGAACGGCTCCGTGCCCTTTGATGCGGTGGCGATGGACAGCCTGCCCGTCATCCTGCACCCGCACGATGCTCCTTCCGATGACGCGCAGGCAGACCATCCTGAAAAGCTCCAACGCCTGCGCACCTCCCTGTGCAGCCTGCGTCCCGTGCAGGTCCATGACAGCCTCCTGGACCTGCGCATCTGGACGCAGGACGGCGTGATCCGCTATGCCTATTCCGTGCATCCCCGCGTCGCCCTGCGCACCGTGACCACCACCACGCCCACCGTGGTGCTGCGCGAGGAACGCACCTCCGGGGTGCATCCCCTGTACCGCACGGCCTTCTGGGTGGTGGCCCTGCTGCCCATCGCCCTGCTCATCCTGCTGGCCATCATCCGCACACGCAACTACTGATGCATCACGTGGAGGTCCTCACCATGCGCAAGCGGACCATGCGCTTCTCCTTCCCCGGTGCGTGGGAGGAATGCACCCCCGCACAGCTGGGCATCACCGCCGCGCTGCTCAGCACTGCGCCGTCCCAGCCCGATCAG
>CAZLGY010000103.1:1684-6680 GCA_964559165.1 uncultured Chryseobacterium sp. | reverse complement strand
CGGCATGCCCGACAAGATCTTCTGCCGCATCGACCCCACCGACCTGCTCGGCCTGCGCGCCGATGAGCTCGGTGTGGACCGCGTTGCCCTGTTGCCCGGACTGGACTGGGCCCTCCAACCCCCATGCTGGGAGAAGAGCCTCGTGCCACACCTGGTGGCCGATGGCGTGCGCTTCACCGGACCCACCGACCGGCTCTCCCAAATGACCCTGCTGCAGTGGGGCTTCTGTGACCAGCTCATGCAACGCCTCGGGCGTCTTGCGTGCCCCGAGGCATTGCATGAGCTGCTCGGCGCACTGTACCACCGCGAGGGCACCACATGGGACCATGCAGGCATCGAGGAGCGCGCAACATACCTCGCAAGGCTCGAGGACCCCGTCAAGCTCGCAGCCGTCCTCAACTACCGCGGCCTCCGTGCATGGCTCGCAGCCCGCTACCCCCGCTGCTTCACCGGCGGGGAGCAGGACCCGCATGGCATCCAGGGCATGGCCGTGCGCATGGCCGGACCCAAGTTCGGGACCGTCCAGCAGGCCTATCACGCCAACCTCCACGATGTGATGGTCCATGTCGAACAGGCCATCACCGACGCCGAACGCGCCGAACAGGAACAACGCACCTGATGGACCCCAGATCCCGCTTCATCCAGTACATCGAGGACCTCGCACGCCGCAGCGTGGACATCGCCCATGAACCCAACGTGAAGGGCGGCCGGCGCTTCTTCCTCGAGCTCGAGCATGACCGCCTCCTGGGCGCCACCGCTCCGGACAACACCGGTTGGAACCTCGTGCTCATGGGCTACGAGACCGCCACCGATGACAACCGCCACGGCCGACGCGTGGAGAAGATCACCTTCATCTTCGACATCCTCCGCCATGTGCGGCAGGGCGACGCCGCCGCACTCCACCAGGCCTACTCGCAGGCCCGCAGCATCGGCGAGGAGTTCCTCATCCGCATGGAGGAACAGCAGAAGGACCCCTGCCTCGCCCAGGTGAGCGATGGCATCGAGGTCACCTACAGCCTGCGCATGGGCACCAAGCGCACCGTGGAGGTGGGGCCGCGCTTCGACCACTTCTTCGGATACCGCTTCGCCATTGACCTCCTCCAGGAAATGCCCTTCCGGCCCGCGTCCGACCCCCACCGCTGGCGCATCATCGATCCCGGTGCCTGATGCCCCTGGTCAACATCACCGCCCTGCCCGCCATCGTGCCGGTCCGCGATCCCGCATGGTTCGAGGTGTCCTGCCTCGGTTACCTCGTGGACCCGCCCCAGCAGGCCGTCCATGCCATGGGCTTCGTGCAGTCGCCCTCGCCCGGCATGTCCTTCTCCCTGGTGGTGAACAACGTGGATGTCACGTTCACCTTCGTCAACGGTCCGGTCGATGACAGCGGCACCCAGGTGGCCCTGGCCAACTCCATGGCCCAGCTGACCACCAACCTGCTCACCGCGCTCCGCGCCAACCACCACATCGACCTGCTGTTCGACGTGTCCGAACAGGGCGGGTATATCGAGCTGCGCGCCCGGGAACCCGGTCACCTGCCCATGCTGTTCGTCAACAGCCTCCCCGTGACCCTCTTCTTCAATACCGTTACTCCCGGTTCCGACGGGCAGTTCGCTCCCAACTACTCGGCCAATATCCAGGTCTGGGTGGAGCACGACTGGATGAGCGAGGTCTTCACCCCGCTGCCGCCCATGCAGAACGTGCCCGACCTGCTCTACAACACACGGTGGGACCTGCGCAGCTTCCTGCGCACCGTCGTCTCCTACGACTGGCCCGCATTCGCACAGGGCACGCCCACCGCACAGCGCCGCCTCCAACGACGCTTCTATGTGACCCGCTGGGAACAGCACGGGGAACCGCCCACCCCGCAACGCGTCCACCGAACGCCCGTGCGCCGCGCATGGTATGCCGGCAGTCGCCACATCGAACACAACGTGTTCCACCAGGTGTTCGGGCTCCTCGCCAGCACCGCCGTCAAGAACCCCTTCCTGACCTACCGCGGACGCAGCGGACGCCATGAGGTGTCCATCGACCAGCAGACCTACCTGGGCTATTACCGCCGTACCACCAAGGTGCCCGGCCAGCAGCTCTACATGCTGGCCACCGTGCACTATACCGATGGCACCATCAGCTCACAGGTCACCTGGACCGATGACGATAACAGCGACTTCGAACAGGGCGACGTGATCCTGTTCCCCACAGGATTCACCCGCCTGGGCCTCCACATCCTGGAGCCCACGCGCACCCCCCTGCATTACACGATGCAGGTGCACACCCATATCGACCAGGCCCTGAGCGAACCCTATGTGTTCACCGTGGTGCCCACCGATGCGAACGAACGCCACATCGAATACATCAACAGCCTCGGGGTGGTGGAGAGCCTGCGATGCTCGGCCGCATGGTCCGAGCAGATGAGCACCAACCATCAGGAGGTGAACCGCCTGCTCACCGTGATGCGCACCGTTCGGCCCAGCGAACAGCTCAGCCAGCGCATGCATCTGCTCACCGGCAACGACCACACCCTGAAGGTGTCCACCGGCTTCATGGACCGCGGTGAGCTCAACGCCGTGCTCGATGTGCTCTTCAGCCCCGAATGGAGGCTGGTGCTGCCCGAGCGCCGCACGCGCGCTCCCCTCCAGCTGGTGGATGCCGAGCACATCGTCCGACAACAGGGCGGACCCGAGGAGAACCTCCACGCCCTGGAGCTCGAGTTCCGCATCGGCGATCCAGAGATGGCCTGGAGCGACCGCATCAGCATGCCCAAACTGCCCATCGTGATCGAGGACCCCACCGAATGACCCCATGCTCGACCTGAGGATCGCCGGAAGGCAACTGCTGCTGCCCGCTTCCACCACCGCTTCCATCGAGCACATCAACCCCCTGTTCGCCGATGGCCTGCAGGACAGCCACAGCGTGCCCATCGAAGTGCCCGCCGATGGCAATGAGGCCACCCTCCAGCATGTGCAGGAGATCGCCCTCGCGGAACGCACCCTGTCCTTCCCCCAAGCACAGCTCGGCCATCAAGGGATGCCCCTCCATGCCGGGCTCTTCCAAGTGCTCTCCAGCACGCCGCGCACGATCCGTGGCGTGTTCAGCGTGGAGGCCTTCGTGAGCCGCATCCGTGGACGCAAGCTCCCCGAACTGCTCATGGGCCACCGCATCGATGCCAGCGCCGATGGCATCCTCGCCTATGCCGCCAACAACGCCCCGTACACCTTCGCCGATGGCGTGCCCTGCCAGTTCCCGATGTTCTTCAACAAGGACCTCTACGTCGAGCTACACGGTCAATGACCTGGTCGTGTTCAACGAGCTGACGCCCTGCTTCCGGCAGGATATCTGGCAGTGCACCGCCAACGCCTCGCCGGGCCAGTCGCCAGCGACCCACCCGGCCAAGTGGCGCCGCACCGCGTTCGGCATCGTGAACGCATGGGACGCCCAGGTCGGGGAGCACTACCGCAACACCACCGCGAACTTCTACGCGCTGTGCCCCTGGTTCTACCTGAAATGGGTCCTCCAAAAGGCCCTCAACGCCGTCGGCTACCGACCCGCCGGCGACTTCTGGGAGAACCCCGATACCGATGAGCTCGTCCTGCCCAACCTCACCCTGCTCGATGCCGAAAAACGGCTCTTCTACTTCCGCGCCGAGCAGACCGCCGTGGTCAATTACACGCCGCCCACGCCGTGGAACCTGTTCCGCATCCCGGCCGATGATGACAGCATCCCGCCCAACACGGACCCCAATGACGTCTGGGATGCCGCCACCAACACGTTCACCCCGAACATGGCCGGGACATGGCGCTTCCGCATCCGCGTGAACGTGACCTTGAGCGTACCCGCACGCCTGCAGCTCTACATCCGTCGCGCCAATGGCAGCAACCACCCCGGCAACTGGCCCTTCCCGGTCTTCATCACCCCCGATCAGGTCACGGTGTTCCAGAACACGGTGACCTTCAGTACCATCTTCAGCGCGAACGATGTGGGCAACAGCTTCCACTTCGTGTGCTACGCAGGCGCCAACTTCACACCGGTCTGGCCCGTCACCACCGACGACGCGTATGACCGCTCCATGGTGAGCGGATGGCTCACCAGCGGCAGCCCGGTCAACAATTACCGCGACATGATCGACCCGTCCGATCATGTCCCCGATGTCCAGTTCGAGAGCTGGCTCGTGGCCATCGCCGAGGCCCTCAACCTGGAGCTCACTCCCGACGAGGCCAGCCGCACCCTGCGACTGGACCACCGTGAGAACCTCCTGCTGCGCCGCGAGCTCAACCGCACCGAGCAGTCCCATCGCTGCATCGAGCACCTGCGGACCGAGCTGGACCACGCCCGGCGCGTGCAGGGCATCCGCCTCCAATGGGACATGCCCCGGCAGGACCTGCCGGACCTGCGCTACTACTACCTCAATGAGCCGGTCCACCGCGAGGAGGACCTGCCGCCACCCGATGGACCCGAGCAGTGCGCGTATGTGCGCAATACGCGCATGATCTACCTGAGCGAGGTCCAAGGGACGAACACCTGGTACTGGAGACCCGCAGGCTACAACGTCCCCACCGTGCAGGTGGGCTCGACCACCGACGCCCGCGAGGTCATCCCCGAATGCACACCCCTGCACATGCGCGAGGTCTTCCTCGATGGCAAACGCTTCCTCATGCCCGTCATGGAAGGCGCAGGGACCAGCACGTACTTCAACTCCACGGGCGATCGCAGCGCGATCCTCCTGTGCGAGTACAAGCGCCACTCCTCAAGCGACGGACAGGTGTACAAGGTGCCCAGCGCACGCAGCTGGGCCTCCGGGTGGGCCGATGGCGACCACTCCCGCATCAACCTTCTCTGGACCGATGACCATCCCGATACACCGGGCCTCTATGAGCGGTTCTGGGCCAACTGGGCCGCGATGCTCACCAGCGCAGAGCCGGTGACCATGGACCTGCTCGTGGATGCGCCCTTCCTCAGCGGACGCGACTGGTGCCGCATCCTGCACATGCACGGACAGGAC
>CAZLGY010000103.1:0-1674 GCA_964559165.1 uncultured Chryseobacterium sp. | reverse complement strand
GCGAACAACGGCCCGCTGCTCGCTCGCGGGACGCACCTGCTGCGCATGCGCTCCAACATCGTGTCCATCAAGGACCGCATCAAGACCGGCTTGCGATGCACGGCACCGGGCACGATGGGGATGTCCATCAACAGCGATGGCGTGGACGGATACGAGATCGGCACCGATACCGGCTTCGCCTCGTTCCGCCTGCCCGATGGGACAGTGACCACCATGGAGAAAAGCACGGGCGAACTGCCCCGCGACACCAGCCTGTGCCTCTTCGCGAGCAACGCGTTCGGCGAGCCGATGGGCGCCATCACCCACCTGGCCTTCACATCCGCCGCCACACGGGGCGGGCTCACCGACATCACCCTCCCCCAGGTGATGCTCCTCGAACAGCTCGACCTGAGCGGCAACGCGCTCTCGCGCACCGCCATCGACCGCATCCTGCGATCGCTCGACCCATCCATCGCCGGTGGCTATGTGGACCTCTCCGGAGGCACCAACGCGACACCGTCCCCCGACGGCATCGCCGCCATCGCCGACCTCCAACGCAACGGCTGGACCGTGGCCTACAACAAATGAGCGCGTCCGCCGACATCGAGGCGTTCATCGCCGAAGAGCTCGCCGAGATGGCGCCGCTCTTCCAGCAACGCCTCTCCGAACAGCTCCGCCAACGCGGCATCATGGCCAGCGGCGACCTGCTCCGCAGCATGGCCGCCAAGGCCGTCGCCCACCGCGAGATCCAGGTGGCCTTCATGCTCCATGGCCGCTTCCATGACATGGGCGCACGCGCCGGATGGCGCAAGGGCGTGTACATCGGCAAAGGCGAGGCCGGGAAACGCGCCAGACCCAAGCCCAGCAAGTTCTACTCGCGCACCAAGATGGGCCTCTTCGGACAGCTCGTCAGCAACCTGAGCAACAAGTACGTGGAGGCCCTCTACCAACAAGCACGATCCGAGCTCGCCCATGGCCGTCAGGACTGAACAACTCCAACTGCGCATCCTGATCGACGGCACGCCCGCGCGCCGTGAGCTCGCCCAGCTCGATCAGGAGTACGCCAAGATCAGCGCCTCCCTGTCCCGCATGAAACGCGGCACTCAGGAGTACATCGCCGCCGGTGCCCGCATGGCGGACATCCGCCAGCGCCAGGCCGAACTGCGCGAGGAGATCGGCCTCACCGCGCTCACCGCCAAGCAGCTCGGCGATGAGCTCCGCCGCCTGCAGGCCGCCCAACGCAACCTCACACCCAACACCGAGCAATGGGCCGAGACCGCCGACCGCATCGAGCAGGTCAAGCAGCGCATGAAGGAGCTCAATGATGTGAACGCCCGCTCGGCCGCCGCATGGGAGGTGCAACGCCACGGCATCCAGCTCAACCGGATGTCCATCCAGCAGCTCGAACAGGAGTCCCAACGCCTCAACGCCGCCCTGCGACAGGCCCGGCCCAATACACCCGAGTTCCGCGGACTCCACCGCGAGCTCGGCAGGGTGAACGAACGCCTCACCGAACTCCGCACCGGCCTCGGCCCCATGGGCCGCGCATGGCAGTCCATCAAGTCCCAGATCGCCAGCGCCGCCGCCGTGCTCGGCACCTTCTTCGTGGGCAGCGCCGTGATCGAGCAGATGCGCAGCCTGGTCACCGGCAGCGCCGAGCTCAGCGATGCCATGGCCGATATCAGCCGCGTCACC
>CAZLGY010000102.1:0-9058 GCA_964559165.1 uncultured Chryseobacterium sp. | reverse complement strand
TCCTTGATGCTGTTGGCCTTCTGGAACTGGCTTGCGGCCTCATCCAGCTTGTTCTGCATCATGTAGATGTAGCCCACGTTATTGGCGCCGCGGTGGTCGCCCGGGAAGATGCGCTCGGCTTCCTTGTAGATGCGCAATTGCTCATTGATGTCGCTCGTGAGCGTGGCCGCGAAAAGGAGTTCCTCCACGTTGAGCGAGTCAGGCATGGACCGGGCCATGGTTGCGAGCTGTTCGTCGGTCTTGCCCACGATCTCATACAACAAGCGCATTTCGCTGCGGCGCAGCTTGGGAAGGATGTTCTCGCGCAGTTCGGTGTAGGTGGCTGCCATGTTCCTGATTTCGGACTCGCGCTTGTCACCTTCGGGGTACATTTCCAGCACGCGCAGAACGAGGTCCCTGTCCGTCATGCTGCTGGCCTGCATGGCCTTCTTGAAACCGTCCCAATCCTCGCCCCGCGGGGTGAGGGTGTAGAAACCGTCGGCCTTCGCGGCATCGGACTTGGCACGAACGAATTCTCCCTTGGCCCATCCTTGGGCGCTGGAAGCCCTGTTCTCAGCCAGTTTCTCGTTGTTGCTAAGCTCGCCTTCCGGGCTGGCCCACGCATCGATGGCAAGGCCCTTGAGGTTGATGTTGCCCTTCTTCGCCACGCCTTTGATCAGGTCGGCCATGGCCTTGATGTCGGCATCCTTCAATTCGCCGCCGCGCACCACGCTGGAATTCACTTCGTAATTGATGACGGCATCCTGGCTGTGCTGGGTGATGCGCTGGAACGCATCCTTGCCGAGGAGCACCTTGTCGTCGCTCACCATCAGGTACGGTGTGGTGATGACACCATCGGCGATCTTGATGGCGGTGAAAGGCAGCTCCTTGCTGCCCTGCTTGCCGAGGATCTTCACCATGAGCTCGCTCTGCGCCATGGCGGGTGTGTAGGCCACCTTGCTGCTGTAGGTGAACGCCTTGCCGTTCTCATAGGGAATGACGGTGTAGTTCCCCACGGCCTTGTCGCCTTGGAAGCCCACCATCTTGAACGGGGTCTCTCCACCCGTGTAGGTCAGGGTGGGGGTCAGTTCCACCAAGGCCTTGCGGTAGAAATACTTGCCCGGGAAATTGCCATTGATGCTAACAGCGACGGAATCTCCCTGAACGATCAGCGGATTCGGCTCCACCGTGTACTTGATGTTCTCCACGTACTTGTTCATCTTGCCAAGGCCGCCACAAGCGGTGACAAGAACGGCCATTGCGACCAGTACGACCCCCCCATTGAAGTGACGCTTTTCCATGTATGCGGAGCGTTTTTCGTGTTTTCGGCCGCAAGTATACATACTGTCCTTCAGGCTTGTGCGAAATGGCTTCACCTTTTGTTCTTCACAGCTACATGCCCTTCTTACAAAAAGACCGTCCGATGGCCCATTTCAGCAGGTTCGTCGATATGATCAAGCAATTCGGCGTACGCCGAGGCATCGTGGAGCAGGTCGCGCTGACCCAGGTGGACGAGCAACACCCTGGAGCCGCTCAATTTGCGCAGGTGGTCCAGGTAGCGCTCCTGCAGCTGGCCCAGGTAGGACGCCTGGATGGAAGCCTCGTAGCTGCGTCCCCGTTGTGCGATGCGTTCCAGCACCCGCTCCATGGGAAGGTGGAGGTAGACGATGAGCTCCGGCTTGGGCAGGTCGGCATACATGATGCGGTAGAGGTCCATGAACAGGGCGTATTCATCGGCCTGCAGTGTGACACTTGCGAACACCAGTGATTTGCCCAGGGAATAATCGGCGATGGTGCCCGGCACGAAGAGGTCCTGTTCGGTGCTCCGCTTCAATTGGTGATAGCGCTGGGCAAGGAACGACAGTTCCACCGAGAATGCGAACCGGACGGGATCGGCGTAGAAGCGGGGCAGGAACGGATTGTCCTCGAACTCCTCCAATATGGTGCGGGCCCCCGAGCGTTCGGCCAAACGCCGGCAAAGGGTGGTCTTGCCCGCGCCGATCAGGCCCTCCACGGCGATGTGGTGGTAACGCAGCGGTCTCCGGTCCGGGTGGGCGCTCATGTCGCGCGAAGATCGCTCAGCAGTTGCAACACCGTGCGCCCGCTCAACGGATGCAGGTGGTTCGGCACGAGGTCCGCTGCGGGAGCCAGCGCGAAGGATCGCAGGTGCATGCGCGGGTGGGGCACCTGCAGGTGCGGCAGGTGGTGGACCTCGCCTCCCAGCAGCAGGATATCGATGTCGATGGTGCGCGGCGCATAGCCCACTCCCCCGCCACGTTCCCGACCCAGTTGCCGCTCCACGGACAAGGCCAGGTCCAGGATGGCGGCCGCTGGATGCACCGTCCTGCACCACAGGGCCCTGTTCAGGAACAGACCGGTATGCTCGAACCCCCACGGCTCCGTCCAATGGTCCCTGCTGCGCATCATCCGACCGGCTCCCAACCCGGCCACCAACAGCCGTTCGGCCTGATGGAACAGGTGCTCCTGATCGCCCAGGTTACCACCCAGCAACAGCAGCAGGTCCCGCTCCTCCATGGGTGTCAAAGCTAACCGTGCGGCACCATCCATCACCCCAGTGCTCCACCCATGTAACGCACGCGGTCGGCGCACCATCCATCCGGTAGTTTCGCACCACCATACCTCCACCGTCATGCGCCAGTTCCTCAAGTTCATGCTCGCCTCCATGCTCGGCACCCTGCTGGTCGGCGTGCTCCTCATCGTCCTGTTCATCGGACTCATCGCCGCCATCGGCGCGGGCATGTCGTCCGCCGGCGAGCCGAGGGCCATCACCGAACGCTCCGTACTTCATGTGCAATTGGACCGCCCCGTCGTGGACCGCGGCAGCAAGGACCAGCTGGACATCGACCTGGGCCCGTTCAGCAGCATGAGCCGGTTGGGCCTCAACCAGATATTGGGTGCGCTGGAAAAAGCCAAGACCGATGACAGGATCAGCGGCATCTTCCTGGACCTGGGCATGCTTGATGTGGGTTCTGCCGCGTTGCGCGAGATCCGGGAGAAGATCGTGGAGTTCAAGCAGGAAAGTGGCAAACCGGTGATCGCCTTCAGCGACACCTACACCCAGGCCGCGTATTACCTGGCCACGGCGGCGGATTCCATCTATCTGCAACCCAAGGGGGACCTTGACCACCGAGGCCTGCAGAGCGAGTACATGTTCCTGAAGGGCATGTTCGACAAGCTCGACATCGATATCCAGTTCATCAGGGGCAGCAACAACAAGTTCAAGAGCTTCGGCGAAGTGTTCACCGAGGAGGGCATGAGCCCCGCGAACAGGGAGCAGAACCGCCGCATCCTGGCAGGTCTGTGGAACGAGCACCTGCAGGCCATCGCGGGCAGGTCCGGCAGCAGCGAAGCCACCATTGATTCGCTCGCACGCTCGCTCGCAATCCGTCGCGCCGAGGATGCCCTTGCCCTGGGCCTTGTGGACGGCCTGAAATACCGGGATGAAGTGTTGCAGCTCATCCGCACCCGGATGGACATGCCGGCCGACGGGCCCGTGGAATTCGCAACCCTGCGGCGGTATGCGCGCACCGCACCGCATTTCAAGAAGGGCAGCTCACGTTCCAAGCTCGCGGTGATCTATGCCGAAGGCGACATCATGACCGGCGAGAGCGGGGACGGCACCATCGGCAGCGGGACCCTGTCGGAGACGCTGCGGGAAGCACGCGAGGATAGCAGCATCAAGGCCATCGTGCTGCGCGTGAACAGCCCTGGTGGCAGCGGCCTCGCCAGCGATGTGATCTGGCGTGAGGTGGACCTGGCCGAACGGGTGAAGCCCGTGGTGGTGAGCATGGGCAATGTTGCAGCCAGTGGCGGCTACTACATCAGTGCCCCGGCCACCCGCATCTTCGCCGAACCCACCACCATCACCGGGTCCATCGGTGTTTTCGGCATCATCCCCAACATGCAGGGCTTCTTCAACAACAAGCTCGGCATCACCTTCGATGGGGAGAAGACGCATCCGTACGCCGACATGCTCACCGTCTCACGCCCGCTCACCGAGGAGGAGTTGCGCATCATGCAGGGCTACATCGACGACTTCTACACCAGCTTCATGGAGCGGGTGGCGGAGGGCCGCAACATGACCGTGGCACAGGTGGACAGCGTTGGACAGGGCCGTGTGTGGACCGGCGGCGATGCATTGCAGCATGGGCTTGTGGACGAGCTCGGGGGGCTGGAGGATGCCATCCGGCACGCAGCTGAGCTCGCCGGCATGAGCGATTACCGTACAGTGGAATTGCCGGAGCAGAAGGAATTCTACGAGCAGCTGCTGGAGGACCTCAACGCACAGGCGAGCAGCTGGGCCGCACGCCAGTGGCTGGGCGAGGACGCCGAACTGCTGCGCCGTTTCGAACAGGTTAAACGGGCGAAGTCCCGCAGCGGCATCATGGCCCGCATACCCTTCGACCTGGAGGTGCACTGAGCGCAGGGTCGGAACGCAAAGGACCCCGACTCCCGTTGCCGGGGTCGGGGTCCTCTGTTGCCCTAACGATCAAAACACTGACCAAAACCTGTCCTTGTAACGGGGGTGCCCCGTGGAAGGTTACGATCCGTTCCCGTCAAGGGTGAGTTCCACATGCACCCCGCTCTGGTTGCGGACATTGAGCACCCTTCCATCGCGCCAAAGCAGGTATTGACCCTTGATGCCTGCCAGGGTGCCGGCGATCAGCGGTTGCTTGTCCAGCGTGGCGCTGGCGACCTTGGGGGGGATGTCCCGGCCCGGATAGCGTATCTCCATCGCATCCTCTGCATCGACCATGTACCCCTGGAGCGCTTCCGGGACCATGACGAGGGCTTCGGAACGCGCAGCGACCAATTCCACACGAGCGGTCGGTAGCGGCCCCAGCATCCGGCGCCAGTTGGTGCGGTCGGTGAACCGTTCCTTGAGGGCCACCTCGATCCGGCCTGCCAGCTGGCGGTAGGGCGTACGGGCGATCACCAATGCCGTACTGGCGCCCTGGTCGATCCAGCGGGCAGGCACCTGTGCCGCGCGTGTCACACCCACCTTCACCTGGCCGGTGAAGCTCAGGTACACCACATGCTCGGCATGGTGATGCTCCTCTTCCCATCGCGCATCACGCCCCTCGCCCAGATGCGCCCGGCAGAGCTCAGGGCGCACGATGCACTCACTGTTCTCCGGCGCACCCACGAAGCAGGGATGGCAGAAACCCTGTCCGAACAACTTCTTCACGCGGCGTTCACAGCGCACACAGCTGAGCACACCCGTTGCCCTGATGGCCACCCACCTTCCCACCAGGTCGTTCATGGAATGCGCGGCCCCACCAAGCTGCAGGACATACCGGGCTTCGCCATCCACCAGGCTGGTTCGCATCTTCCGCAGGGCACTTCCCTCCTCCATGACCACTTGGAATTTGCGGGGAAGGTAACCGTACCTTCATCTTCGCATCCGCTGCCATGCCCGTCAACGCCCTTTTCTCGTTCCTCATCCGCAAACGCCTGCAGCAGATCGAGCTGTTCCGCGAGAACCCGACGCTGACGCAGCTTGAGACCTTCCACCGGCTGGTGCAACAAGCGCGATACACCGAATGGGGCCGGCGGTTCGACCACTCCACCATCACCGATCCCGACATCTATCGATCGCGTGTGCCGGTGCAGGATTACGAGGATGTGAAGCCCTATGTGCAACGCATGCGCAAGGGGGAGCAGAACCTCCTTTGGCCCACGGACATCCGCTGGTTCGCCAAGAGCAGCGGCACCACCAGCGACAGGAGCAAGTACATCCCCGTGAGCCGGGAAACGCTGGAGGAATGCCACTACATGGGCGGCAAGGACCTGATCGCCCTGCACTACCAGCAATTCCCCGAGAGCAAGCTGTACCAGGGGATGAGCCTTGTGGTGGGTGGCAGCAGTACCATCGAGCCTCTGCGGACCGACGCGTACTCCGGCGACCTCAGCGCGATCATCATCCGCAACCTGCCCATCTGGGTGGAGGTGCGTCGCATCCCTACCATCGAGACCGCCCTGATGGAGAACTGGGAGCAGAAGATCGAGAAGATGGCGCGCGAGAGCATCCGAGAGGATGTGCGGAGCATTGCCGGGGTGCCCAGCTGGACGCTGGTGCTGTTGCGCCGGATATTGGAGCTCACAGGTAAGCGTGACATCCTAGAGGTGTGGCCCAATCTGGAGCTGTTCATGCACGGTGGGGTGAGCTTCCTGCCCTATCGCAGCCAGTTCGAGGCGTTGATCCCTTCGCCCACCATGAACTACCTGGAGAGCTACAACGCCTCCGAGGGTCATTTCGGCGTGCAGGACCGCCGCGGAGCGGATGACATGCTGCTGATGCTGGACTACGGCATCTTCTATGAATTCATGCCGCTGGACCAGCTGGGGCTTGAACAGCCGCGGACGCTGCTGCTGCACGAAGTGGAGGTGGGCCAGCAATATGCGCTCGTCATCAGCACCAACAGCGGCCTGTGGCGCTACATGCCAGGCGATACCGTGCGGTTCACCAGCACTTCACCCTATCGCATCCAGGTGAGCGGGCGTACGAGGAGCTTCATCAACACCTTTGGCGAGGAGCTGGTGGTGGAGAACGCGGACCGCGGCATGCAGGCCGCCTGCGCCGCAACCGGTGCGGTACTGACCGAATACACCGGTGGACCCGTGTACATGGACGCGGAGGCACGCGGAGGGCATGAGTGGATCGTGGAGTTCAGCCGGCCCCCGGCGGATGTGGCACACTTCGTGCAGGTGATGGATGACACCATGCGCAGCCTCAATTCAGACTACGATGCCAAGCGACGTGGCAACATGGCATTGCGGCCTCCGGTGCTGCACGTGGTGGGGCAGGGCACGTTCCACGCCTGGATGAAGGGGCGTGGCAAGTTGGGGGGGCAGAACAAGGTGCCCCGGCTGTCCAATGACAGGAGCATCCTCGAGGCACTGCTCACCTTCGCACCGGCATGAAGACCGCGGTGCTGTTATCCTTGCTATGCGTGCCCCTGGGCACTGCGCTGCCAGGCGGGCAGGACCCTGTGTTCATCCCCGGGACCTTCGCGCTCTTCACCACCGACGAGCTCGGCAACAGTTATGCCATCAGCGGTGATGAGGTGATGCTGTTCGACCCGCGCGGGCGTGAGCTGGCGCGCAACAGTATCAAGACGCTCGGCCGCATCCACGCCATCGATGCGTTCTATTCGCTGAAGCCACTGCTCTTCTCGCGTGAACAAGGCATGCTGGCCGTGCTGGACAACACCTTGAGCGTTCAGGCCACAGTGGACCTGAGCCGCGGTGGCTATCCACAGGTGACCATGGCCTGCGCGAGCGTGCAGAACGCTTACTGGCTGTTCGATGACAGGGAAATGGCGCTCATCCGGGTGGACGGTCAGCTGCGCAAACTGGCGGACACGGGAAGGCTTGACCAGTTGCTGGGTGTTGCCGTTCGCCCCACCTCCATGCAGGAGCACGACAGCCGCCTTTATGTGAACGTGCCGGATGAAGGCATCCTGGTCTTCGACCTGTTCGGCACCTACGCACGCACCATACCGTTGAAGAACGCGCACCACTTCGAGGTACGCAGCAACATGGTCCATGTGCTTGGGCGGGATGGGTACGTGGTGTACGACATGCGCAGTTTCGCCATCGAAAACATACCGCTGTCCGTTGCCGGCACAGCACTGGCCCTGCGGGTGGAACGCGGACGCACCTACGTGCTCACGGACCGTGGCATCGCGATCGCGGACCGGTAGGCCCAACGAATTATCCACATCCTTTCCTGCTCCACACCGGGCGGATATCTTCGCGAACCGCTCATCGTCAACGTTCCCGTCCATGCACATCGCCATTGCAGGTAACATCGGATCAGGCAAGACAACCCTCACGGAATTGCTTGCCAAACACTACAAGTGGGACCAGCTCCAGGAAGCCGTGGACAACAACCCCTACCTGTTCGACTTCTACAAGGACATGCAGCGGTGGAGCTTCAACCTGCAGATCTTCTTCCTCAACTCGCGCTTCGAGCAATTGTTGGAGATCCGCCGAAGCGGCCGCAACGTGATCCAGGACCGCACCATCTATGAGGACGCGTACATCTTCGCGCCCAACCTGCACGCGATGGGCCTGATGACCACACGCGACTTCGAGAACTACTTCCGCCTGTTCCAGAACATGGACAGCGCCATCACCCCCCCCGATCTGCTCATCTACCTGCAGGCCCCTGTGGAAAAACTGGTGAAGCAGATCGCCGAGCGGGGCCGTGACTACGAGAATTCAATCAGCATCGACTACCTCAAGCGCCTCAATGAGCGCTACGAGGCATGGATCCAGACCTACGACAAGGGCAAGCTCCTGATCATCGACGTGGAGGACAACCGCTTCCATACCGATCCGGAGGACCTCGGACAGATCATCTCCCGGATCGATGCGGAGATCCACGGACTGTTCCCCATGGAACCCGCCGCCAAACCGGCCCCCAAGAGCGCGGCCAAGGCACCTGCGAAGACGGCCACCAAGCCAGCGCCGAAGAAGTCCGCCGCGAAAAAACGCTGATCAGCGCGGGGCTCACCAGCTTCAAGGCCTGCGGCGTGCCGCAGGCCTTAAAGCGTTCCAGCAGGTGCGGGGAACACCCGATGACGCGGGTGCGAACGTTGAACGCCGCGCTTGCAGGCGCGGCGTTCAACAGCAGGCACGGTATGTTCAGAACCGGTCCCCCACGCTGACGGCAGGCGCATCGGCCACCGGTTCGGCTGCTGGCACCACCACCGCGCCATGGCTGTGGTCATGGTGTTCGTGGGCGGGCATTGCCGGATGCGCCTCTCCCTCGTTGATGTGCGGTGCGATGATCAATGCCACGATGGACGTCAACTTGATGAGGATGTTCATGGAAGGGCCCGAGGTGTCCTTGAAGGGATCCCCCACGGTATCACCCGTCACAGCTGCCTGGTGGGGGGCGCTCGGCTTGTCGGCCTTGTGCTTGTAGTACATGGTACCGTCGATGTCAACGCCTTTCTCGAAGCTCTTCTTGGCATTGTCCCATGCACCACCTGCATTGTTCTGGAACATGCCCATGAGCACACCGCTCACAGTGATCCCGGCGAGCAAA
>CAZLGY010000101.1:0-9073 GCA_964559165.1 uncultured Chryseobacterium sp. | reverse complement strand
CAGTACCCCGGGATTGGGGGGGGCGCTCTCCACGAACGGACTGCCAGTGACACCGGATGCACACCAATCCACCACCGATGGCAACGACCTCTACCTGGCCGTGTTCGACATCGACATGGGCGACCTGACCTATGCCACCTACTATGGCGGCGGCACCAGCCCGGAGCACGTGGATGGGGGTACCAGCCGGTTCGACCGCCGTGGACGGATCTATCAATCGGTATGCGCCGGCTGCCAGAACAACGACGACTTCCCCACCTCGCCCGGAGCATGGAGCGCCACCAACAACAGCAGTGGATGCAATAACGGGGTGCTCAAGTTCGATCTCGATGCGCCGCTGGTCATTGCCGCGTTCCAGGCAGCCGACACGCTGTGCGCACAGGTCCCGTTGAGCTTGGTGAACCTGAGCAGCGGTGCCAGCGGCGTGCAATGGGACTTCGGTGATGGGAACACGAGCACCCTCGCCACACCGACCCATACCTACGCATCGCCCGGAACGTACACGATCACCCTCACCGCCACGCATCCGCTCAGCTGCAACGGCCAGGACAGCGCGCAACGGACCATCATCATCCTGCCCCAAGCCCCCGTTATACAGGCCATGCAGGATACGCTCAACTGCGGGCCGATGGTGTCGCTGCCGTTGGTGGCGGTCGGCGATGGCACAGTGGACGCGTGGCACTGGAGCAGCCAGCCCGACTTCGGGGATACGCTGAACGGAACGCCGCTGGATAGTGTGGCCGTGTTGCAGCCGGTCATTTCGGGCACCTATTTCGTGCGCGCCTCGAATGGATCGGGATGTGCATCCATCGACAGCGTGGTGGTGCGCGCACCGTTCGCCGAGGCCTCCCTGATCGCCGAGAACCGCATCTGCCTTGGAGACACGGTCGTGATCTGCTCCTTCGAGGCAGGATATCCCACGGTTTGGGAGCCGGTTGATGAGCTCATCGACGTGGTGAACAACGGCCACTGCGTGCTGGTGGCACCTGATGGTGATACAGAGATCTTCGCCACGCTCACAGGCCCGTTCGGCTGCACCTGGTCGGGATCGATCGTGATCCAGGTATCCCCCTTGTCCGGGGCCACGGTGACCGCCACGGCCAGTGCCACAACGGTGCTGCCGGGCACCACGGTGCAGCTGCTCGCCACGCCCGCCTCAGGGGTCACCTACAGCTGGCAACCGGCTGTGCTCGTGAACGACCCGTCCAGTGCCAACCCGACCGCGTCCATGCAACGGACCACCACCTTCACCGTTACCGTGAGCGACGGCATCTGCACGCGGGATGCACGGGTGACCGTATCGGTGTACGGATCGGTGTGCGGCATGCCGGACATCTTCGTACCCAATACGTTCACCCCCAACAATGATGGCTCCAACGACCGCTTGTATGTGCGCGGCAACAACATCGCACGCATGGAGTTCCTCGTGTTCGACCGCTGGGGGGAACTCGTCTTTTCAACGGAGCGACAGGACGTGGGCTGGGACGGAACCTTCCGGGGCCGGCCAGTGGACCCGGCTGTATTCGTGTATCACCTCACGGTGGATTGCGCTGATGGTCAACGCTACTTTACCAAGGGCAACATCAGTTTGCTGCGATGAGGGTCCGCGGAAGCCTTGAGATCATCCAGCCCTGCCAGGCGCACCAGCGTTCAAGGACCACCCTGAACAGCCGGTTGCGCCGCACCATGGTCGCCTCGATCACCGGCGTGCTCCTCGTCCTGTCCGCGGCTGCCCAGGATATCCACTTCTCGCAGTTCTTCAACACACCGCTTGCGCTGGGTCCGGCCATGACCGGCGGGTTCGACGGGCAGCATCGCTTCAACGCCATCCATCGCCAGCAATGGCGGGCTGTCACTGTTCCCTACAGCACGTTCGGCCTGGGATGGGACCAGCGCGATGCGTTCCGTACCCGGGGCCTCGGGGTAGGTGTGTGGTGCTTCAACGACCGGGCCGGAGATAGTCGCATGAACACCTTCCACCTGAGTGCAGCGGCCAGTTGGAGGCAGCCATTGGATGCGTCGGGTGACCATTCCATCACCGCAGGCATGCAGGCCGGCGGCAGCTCCCGCTCCATCGACCGCACGGGACTGAGCTTCGATGCGCAATACAACGGCTTCACCTTTGACCCACAGCAGCCCACGGGTGAGCGCTTCGATCGCGATGCGTTCTGGCATGCCGATGTGCACGCAGGCTTGCGTTATCACTGGCAGCGGAATGAGCGCAGCGAGGTTCAGGTGGGGGCAACGATGTTCAACCTGAGCAGACCGCGCATCGGCTACCTCGGCGGGCCCGGCGAACCCCTTGACCGGCGTCTGGACCTGCACGTGCTCACCGCATTCACCGCTGGCAGCTCGCTGGACCTGCTGCCATCATTGCGCTACCTCCACCAGGGCACCTTCAGGGAGTTCGATATTGGCGCCGATGTCCGCCACACCCTCCTGCATCGCCACGGCCTGCATCGGGCGCTTCGGGTCGGGCTTTACCTGCGCGCACGGGATGCCGGCTATGCGCATGCAGCGCTCGAATACGACGATTGGACCGTAGGTCTCAGCTACGACCTCAACACGAGCAGACTGGTGCCAGCCAGCCGCAATCGTGGAGGTGTGGAGCTCAGTGCCATCTACATCCTTCGCCGAAGACCAGCCATCCCAACGCGGTACATTTCCTGTCCGGACCAGCGATGAACGTGCATCCGATCTTCATTCTCGGCGCCTTCCTGGTGGGGATCGACCTGCCTGCACAGAGCCTGCAGCAATGGGTGCGCTGGGGCGATGCAGCGACCACTGCGGGAGACCATGCAAGTGCCAGCCGCTATTATGAAGGAGCATTGGATGCCGCACCCGGGAGGATGGCCCTGCAATGGAAATTGGCCAACGCGTGCCGGATGAACGGACGATGCAAGGAAGCTGCGGCCCTGTTCGAAAGGATACACGCCAAGGACCGGGGCCGGACATACCCGTCTGCGCAGCAGTGGCTCGGTGAAATGCAACTATGCAGCGGTCAACTCGACGCCGCAACCGATACCTGGCAACGCGTCAGGTCCAACACGAAGGATGCCCTGGTGAAGGAACGGGCGTCCAACGCGCTGGCCGGCATCGCCCTTGCGCGGAGCGTTGCCACACGCACTGACAGCATCCGGTTGCAAAAGGCACCTCCCGCGATCAATACGGCCGGCAGCGAATTCGCACCACGCATCGGGCCTGATGGGGCGCTTTACTTCACCGGTCTTCGCGGCGAAGCTGACGAGGAGGGGGCTGTGCGTGACAGCACGCGGTACCGGACACGCCTGTACCGCAGCGAGCTGAACAACGGACAATGGTCGGAGGCGAGCGTCTTCGGTCCGGACCCACTGGATGCCGATGTTGCCAACGGTGCCTGGTCCGTGGACGGCAGCCTGCTCTACTACAGCCATTGCACCCACCCGGACAGCTGCCGGATCCATGTGGCTGAGCAGCGGGAGGGCCGGTGGTACACGCAGCCCCTTGAGGGATTGGATGATCACGGCAGCACCCAGCCGTGCGTGGTAGAATGGGAAGGCCGCGAGATGCTCCTTTTTGTGAGCGACCGACCGGGGGGCGTGGGAGGCACGGACATCTGGCAGGCAAGGCTGGAACAAGGCCGTGCAGTGGAGCTGCAACCCGTGACGGGCGCGATCAATACCGCGGGGAACGAACGCTGCCCATGGTACGATCCACGCCGCGAGGAGCTCTGGTTCAGTTCGGACCACCTGCCGGGACTTGGTGGTTATGACCTGTTCGTGTCACGGTTCGCGAACGATGTGTTCGGCCCACCCGAGAACCCCGGAACGCCGCTGAACGGTCCGTCGAACGATCTGTATGCCTTCGTTGACCAACGCAACGGTGATGGATGGCTGAGCAGCGACCGGGCCACCGATGTGCCTGAAGTCGGGAATGCCTGCTGCAGCGACATCCATCAGTGGTCGGCACCAGCCTACACTACTGCTGACAGCATCACCGAAGCACAGACCCTGCCGAAGCAAGCGGTTGAGACATTGCTGGACCTGCGGACCGTGTTGCCGCTACGCCTCTACTTCCACAACGACGAACCCGGGCCCCGCAGCACCGCTTCCACCACGGCGCTTACCTACTCGGAGACCCTGGTGGCATACACCGACCGTCTGCCCACTTACACGGAGCACGGACCCGACACCGTGGCCTTCAACGCATTCTGGAACAACGCCGTGCTGGCCGGTGCGCGTGACCTGGCGGCACTGGTCCGTGCCCTCTACCCGGTGTTGGAGCAAGGCCGGTCCGTGGCGCTGGAGGTCCGCGGCCATGCCAGCCCCCTCGCTCAGAACGCCTATAACGGGCGGCTCTCCGAACGCCGCATCGCGAGCCTGCGCAATGAGCTTTCAACGGTCCTGCAGGGAGCACTGCGTCCTTACCTGGATGCCACCGCCACCAACGGCGCACACCTGGAACTGCGTGCGCTACCATTCGGTGAGGAGAAGGCAGACAGCACCGTGAGCGACAGGGTCCAGGATCCCCCGGCTTCGATCTACAGTGTGGGTGCCGCACGCGAACGTCGCATCGAGGTGCTCAACATCGAGGTGGCACCGCGCATCGAACCCTCGGACAGCCTGCTGCGACTTGTGAAGGAGCTCGGCGACATCCGCCAGGACCTGCCCCAGCGCATCACGTTCCGCATCCAAAATCCCGGAAGCCGCCCCTTGCGGCTGGTGGAAAGCGATGCGGACTGCGGCTGCACCACCGCGGAACTACCCAAGGGGACCATCGCACCGGGCTCGCACACCGACCTTGCGGTGGACTTCAGCGGACGCGCACCACAAGGACCGCTGAGCAGGCACATCCGCATTCGCACGGACGGCTCACCCGGCATGGTGGAGCTCATCATCACCGGCACCGTGATACCTTAGGCGGCATGGAATTATTGCTTCTCTCCAACTCCACCCTGCCTGGCGAGGACTTCTTCCAATGGCCACGCACGCATGTGGGTACCTTCCTGGCGGGTTGCTCCAAGGTGGGATTCGTGCCGCTTGCCGCAATGCCAGCACTACAGGAGGCCTATGTGCGCAAGGTCGCTGGCGTTTTCCATGAGCTTGGGGTGGAGTTGATACCACTGTTGAACGATGGACGTGCGGAGCACACATTGGGCGGTTGCGATGCGGTGGCCGTGGGTGGCGGCAACAGCTTCCATTTGCTGCGGGAACTTTACCGGAGCGGACTTGTGCGCAGCATTGCTGCGAACGTAAGGGCCGGTATGCCCTACGTCGGATGGAGCGCTGGAAGCAACGTGGCCTGTCCCACGATCATGACCACCAACGACATGCCCGTGGTGGAGCCGCCTTCGCTGCGTGCCATGCACCTGGTCCCGTTCCAGATCAACCCCCACTACACGGAGGCCACCATTGCAGGCCACGGCGGCGAAACCCGTGACCAGCGCATCGCCGAATACCTGGAGGCCGAGCCACGGATGCCAGTGGTCGGACTGCGCGAGGGTTCCCTGCTCCACCTCAGCGGCCAGCGCATCACGCTGAAGGGTCGGGATATGAAGCTATTCCGGCATGGGAGGCCGGTGCTGGTCGTACCGGAGGGCACCACGTTCCGCAGCGACCTCGGCGACCTGGGCAACGAACCAGCGACCACCGCATGACGGCGCGGCGCGAGCGCACCACAGACCATCCAGCCATGCGCATCGGCAAGGCGAAGGCCCCTACCCTCGTATGAAAAAGGTCAGCAGGCGTTCGGGCAAGCGGGGCCTTCCTCCCGGATCGTTGGTGCACGTGGGTGAACCGGGGAATGAGCGTGCCTCCATCCGGCTCTTCCGTTTCACCCCGGAACGCCACGAGGAACTGCGTCCATCGGACCTGAAGGAGGTCGCCGCGATCCCCCCGGAGGGCATGGTCATGTGGCTTGACATCGATGGGCTCACCTCGGATGAACTATTGATGCAGGCCGGTGAGCTGTTCGGCCTGCATCCACTGTTGCTCGAGGATGTGCTCAATACCGACCACAGGCCCAAGGTGGAGGAGTACCAGAACGAGCTGTTCGTGGTGATGAAGATGCTCAGTCTCGATGGCGAGACCGGAAGCATCAGGTCCGAACAGATCTGCTTTGTGCTGCGCCAGGGCACGGTGATCTCCTTCCAGCAACGTCCCGGGGATGTCCTTGAGCCCATCCGTGAACGGATCCGGAAGGACCTGGGAAGGGTACGGCGTTCCGGTGCCGACTACCTGCTATACACCCTGCTGGACGTGATCGTGGACAACTACTTCGTGGTCGTGGAGGACCTCGGCCAGCGCATTGAGCGGCTGGAACGGAAGGTGCTGGTGAGGCCCGGCAATGAAGACCTGGCCACCATCCAGGAACTGCGGAGCATGTTGATCCTCATCAGCCGGTTCGTAACACCCACCCGCGAGCTGGCCGGCCGCCTGAACACCATCCAGAGCCCCTTGTTCGAAAAGGCCACACGCAGGTACATCGCCGACCTGCAGGACCATGCCGTGTACATCGCGGAGACCATTGCGACCTTCCGCGACATGCTTGGGAGCCTGGAGAACGCATACCATGCCGGGCAGAACATGCGCATGGGGCAAGTGATGAAGTTCCTGACCATCATCAGCACCATATTCATACCGCTGACGTTCCTTGTGGGGGTTTACGGCATGAACTTCAACCATTTCCCCGAACTGCAATGGCGCTACGGGTATTTCGCCGTCTGGGGCGTGATGCTGCTGGTGGCCGGGCTCATGCTCCTGTGGTTCCGCAGGAAACGCTGGTTGTGAAGCCCGGATGCCACATCTGTGCGAAGCGATCCACCAACGATCTACTTTTGCCCGCTCCCGGACCGACCATGCGTTCGCACGCCCCCGCCCAGTCCTTGTCATGCCGCTGCGCTGGCACGAAGCTTCGCGCGGCCTCGGCCCGTCCACCCTTCCGCTGATGGTACCGCTGGCCCACCCCGTGCATCGGCTTACAGCCACCCACGCGCAAGGGCCATTCGGCGAACTCCTTACCATGACCGTCAGGTGGCGGTCGGGCTCAGGTTGCCGTTGCCTGGCCGCTGGTGTTCACCACCATCCACCACCCACGAACCGACCACTGCCGACCGATCAATGAAGACGCGTTACATCGACCTGATCGAGCAGACCTTCGACTTCCCGAAGGACGAGTTCCAACTGGAGGGGGAGAACCTGGTGTGGAATGAACTGCCCCTTGTGGAACTCCTTGAAAAGCATGGCACCCCCCTGCGCATCACCTACCTCCCGAAGATCGGCGAGAAGATCGACATCGCCCGGGCCAGTTTTGCCAAGGCCATCAAGGAGCACGACTACAACGGCACCTACGAGTACTTCTATTGCACCAAGAGCAACCACTTCAGTTATGTCATTGACCAGGTACTGCGGAAGGGTGTGAACCTGGAGACCAGCAGCGCCTACGACCTGGAGATGATCGAGCTGCTCATCGAGCGAGGGCGCATCACCAAGGACGCCACCATCCTCTGCAACGGGTTCAAGGACGAGCGCTACATACAAGGCATAGGCAAGCTGGTCAACCGTGGGTTCAAGGTCGTTCCCATCATCGACAACATGGCCGAGATCTATGCGCTGGACGAGGTCATCGATGGCCATTGCGACATCGGCATCCGCATCGCTGCAGAGGAGGCGCCCAAGTTCGAGTTCTATACCAGCCGATTGGGGATCGGGTACAAGGACATCATCCCCTTCTACATGCGCAACATCTCCAAGCAGAAGAAGTTCCGCTTGAAGTTGATGCATTTCTTCATCAATACCGGGATCACGGACACCGCCTACTATTGGAATGAACTGAGCAAATGCGTGAACGTGTACTGCGATCTCTGGAAGCTCTGCCGCACGCTTGACACCCTGGACATCGGTGGCGGACTCCCGATCAAGAACAGCCTGAACTTCAGCTTCGATGTGGACTACATGGTCGGCGAGATCGTAGGCCGTATCAAGGACATCTGTGAAGAGAACAAGGTCCAGGAGCCGACCATATTCAGCGAATTCGGGAGCTTCACCGTAAGTGACAGCGGAGCCACCTTCTTCAGCATTCTCTACCAGAAGAAGCAGAATGAGAAGGAGCGATGGAACATGATCGATGGTTCGTTCATGACCACCCTGCCGGATACCTGGGCCATCAGCAAACGGTTCATCATGCTTCCGGTGAACAACTGGGGCGATGAGTACGAGCGGGTGTTCCTGGGGGGCATGACCTGCGACAGCGACGACTACTACAACAGCGAGCAGCACATCAACGCCATCTACCTGCCGAAATACAGGGAGGACCGCAAACAGTACATCGGCTACTTCAACACCGGTGCCTACCAGGATACCCTCGGCGGCTTTGGCGGCATCCAACACTGCCTCATCCCCAAACCCAAGCACGTGCTGATCGACCGCGATGCGACTGGAGCGCTGGTGGATCGTGTCTTCGCTGAACGCCAGAGCGCTGAGCGCATGTTGCAACTGCTGGGGTACCTCTGAACAGACCCGCGCTGCGCATTCCGGAACCCGCATCTATATTTCGCCCCGCTTTCGACCAATGAGCAACGACCGCACCCTCTCGGCCTTCATGGACAAGCACTACCTGCACTTCAATGCAGCAGCGCTCGTGGATGCCGCCAAAGGCTACAAAGCCCACCTGGCCAAGGGCCGCAGGATGATGATCACCCTCGCGGGCGCCATGAGCACCGCCGAACTGGGCAAGATCCTGGCCGAGATGATCCGCCAGGGCAAGGTCGATATCATCAGTTGCACCGGTGCCAACCTGGAGGAGGACGTGATGAACCTGGTGGCACACGACCATTACGAACGCATTCCGCATTATCGCGACCTGACCCCGGCGCAGGAGCGCGACCTGCTGGACCGCGGCATGAACCGGGTGACGGACACCTGCATCCCTGAGCATGAGGCCTTCCGCCGTCTGGAGAAGCACGTGCTCGACCTGTGGACGGCCGACGACAAGAGCGGACACCGTCGCTTCCCGCATGAGTATTTCTATGAAATGATCCGGAGCGGTGTGCTGGAGCAGTATTACCAGATAGACCCCAAGGACAGCTGGATGGTGG
>CAZLGY010000100.1:0-9253 GCA_964559165.1 uncultured Chryseobacterium sp. | reverse complement strand
GCCATGACGGTGACGATGGGCGGACGGGGAGCCACGCGGTCGGGATCATCGGCCTCTTCGCCGAGGTTCTCCTGCACATCGGCACCGACGAACTCCACCTTGAACCCATACTCCTCCGCGATCACCGAGAGCGTCTCGGCATCGAGGCGCTGGTTGAGGCTCACCATCATGCCCAGGCTGAAGCAGGCCTTGATGATGTCCGTGACGGGCACGCCCATCATGGAGGCCAGTTCGCTGGCGGTAACGAACTCGGTGACCTTGAGGGTCTTGCCGGCCAGTTCGCGGGCGGCCTGTTCCTCTTCGAAGCGTTGGAAGCGTGCGTCGCGCTTGTCGCGGCGGAGCTTGCTGCCCTTGCTCTTGCCGGTTCCGGTGAGGCGCGCGAGGGTCTCGCTCACCTTCTTCTTGACGGCGTTCTCATCGAGCTCCCCGGGGCGGCCGGTACCGGCAGGGCCGGTGCGTTGTTCGGCCTGTACGGCACGGTCGATGTTGACCGGTCCTGGCTTGACGATGCGTTTGCGGCGGCCGCGCTCACCGGCAGGGCCTTGGGCGGACTTGTCGGCGGGCTTGCGTTCGCGGTCAACGGGCAGGTCGATCTTGCCCAGGGTCTTGAGACCGGCCAGCTTCTGCACGTTGACGCGGATGGTCTCCGGCTCGGCACCTGCCGGGGCTGGCGGTGCTTCCTGCGGGGCGGGGGCGGTCTGCTCTTCGGCGGGGGGGGCGGGGGTGTTGCCGGCAGGGGGCGGCGCGGGGGCGGTGCCCTTGGCCACCTTGGCCCGGGGACCTTCGAGGTCGATCTTCCCCAAGGTCTTGGGACCCGTGACCTTGTCCACCTTGGCCTTGATCACCTCAGGGGCGGCCTCTGCGGGGGCGGGGGTATCGGTGACCGGGGGTGGTGCGACCGCTTCGGGGGCGGGGGGCGGGGGCGCCACCACAGAAACCTCCTTGGCGGGTGCCTCCTTCACGGGAGCCTCCTTGGCGGGAGTTGCCTCTTCCTTGGGGGCGGGCGGCGGTTCCACCAGGCTGATGGTCTCCCGTTCCTGGCGCTGCTGCACCACCTGCTGGCTCTTGGCCTTGATCTCCTTGTCCGTCCCGAACTCGGCCGACAGCAGCTCGTAAAGATCACCGGGGATCTTCGTGTTCGGATTGCTCTCCACCTTATGGCCCCGTTTCTCGAGGAACTCCACAACGGTGTGGAGGCCCAGGTTGAATTCCCGGGCCACCTTGCTCAATCGTAATCCCTTATCCGTCGCTTCGCTCATGCGCTGTTGTCCTGTGGTCCTGGTTGGGTGGAGATCCTGTGGTGCGTTCAGTATGGCGATCAACGGTCGAGCTCGGCGCGGAGGATGCGCACCACCTCCTGGATGGTCTCCTCTTCCAGGTCGGTGCGCTTCGCCAGTTCGCCCTGCGGGATGTCGAGCACGGCGCGGGCCGTGTCACAGCCGATGCCCTTGAGCACGTCGATGATCCACTGATCGATCTCGTCGGCGAAATCGTCGATGCTCACGTCGTCGGTGACCTCGTCGGTCTCGCGGTACACGTCGATGTCGAAGCCGGTGAGGCGGCCGGCGAGCTTGATGTTGTGACCACCGCGGCCGATGGCGAGGGCCACCTGGTCGGGTTTCATGTACACCTCGGCACGCTTGTTCTCGTTATCCAGCTTGATGCTGCCCACCTTGGCGGGGCTGAGGGCGCGCTGGATGAGGAGCTGTTCGTTGGTGGTGAAATTGATGACGTCGATGTTCTCGTTGCGCAGTTCACGCACGATGCCGTGGATGCGGCTGCCCTTCATGCCCACACAGGCACCCACCGGATCGATGCGGTCGTCGTAGCTTTCCACGGCCACTTTGGCGCGCTCGCCGGGTTCGCGCACGATGCGCTTGACGGTGATGAGGCCGTCAGCCACCTCGGGAACCTCCTGTTCGAACAACTTGGCGAGGAACTCGGGCGCGGTGCGGCTGAGGATGACCTTGGGGCTGCCGTTGACCATCTCCACCTTCCACACCACGGCGCGCACGTTGTCGCCCTTCTTGAAGAAGTCGGTCTTGATCTGCTGGTCCTTGGGCATGATGAGCTCGTTGCCCTCATCGTCGAGGATCAGCGTTTCACGCTTCCAGATCTGGTAGACCTCGCCGGTGATGATCTCGCCCACGCGGTCCGCGTACTTCTTGTAGAGGTGGTCCTTCTCCAGCTCCATGATGCGGCTCTGGAGGTTCTGCTTGAGGGCAAGGATGTTGCGGCGGCCGAAGTCGCCGATCTTGACCTCCTGGCTCACCTCTTCCCCCACTTCGAAGTCGGGCTCGATCTTGCGGGCCTCCGCCAGCTCGATCTCCAGGTTGTCGTCCTCGCTCATGCCATCCTCCACGATGACGCGGTTGAGCCAGATCTCCAGGTCGCCCTTGTCGGGGTTGATGATGATGTCCACGTTGGCCTCTTCGCCAAAGCGCTTCTTCACCACACCGCGGAAGACATCCTCCAGGATGCCCATCATGGTGACACGGTCGATGTTCTTGATGTCCTTGAATTCCCCGAAGGATTCGATGAGGTTCACGGTGCTCATGGCACGTTCAATTGAACTTGATGATCGCTTTGGTTGCTTTGATCCCGGCAAGCGGGAACACGGTCACTTCGTCGTCCAGCTTGGGCAGGCGGCCCTTCACCTTGGCGGGGTGTTGGAGGCGCAGGCTGAGCTGTTCGTTGGCGTGGTCCAACAGCTGCCCTTGGACGGTGCGTCCGTCGGCAAGCTGCAGTTCCACCAGGCGGCCGATATGCTTCTGGTACTGGCGGGCCACCTTGAAGGGGCGCCCCATGCCCGGGCTGCTGAACTGCAGTTCGCAATCGTCGGCATCGCTGCCCAAGTCCTCGCGCACGGCCTTGTTTAGGCGCGCGAGCTCCTCGAGGGTGATGGCCTTGTCGTTATCGACCTCCACCACCACCTTGGGCCCGGGGCGCACGGAAACATCCACCACGAAATGGGTGGTTCCTTCCAAGTGCCGTTCCAAGCTTTGCCGCACGCGTGCTTCGGTGACCATGTATCCGTTGACCGCCAAGGCGTTGCAACAAAAAAGAGGGGCGGGCCCCTCTTCCTCATTCCGCCGACTTGCGTGGCAAAGATAGGAAGAATAATGGAACGCAAGCGGCTGACGATCCGCACGCGCCCATCCGGAACATCCAACCGGTCACTCGGTGTAGCGCTCGCCGCATCAAGGTCGCCCACACCCACGAAGGCCTCCTGGCCGCTACCGGCGGGTTGTATCAGCAGGGTGTGCAAACCACGGAAGGAGCTGTTACCACTGGTGGCACCAGCGTTGTAGCTGCTGGTGAAGCTGAACGTGAGGCGGTCCGCGAGCCACGCTCCGGGGTTATCGCTCCACACGATGGCAGTATCCGTGAGATCAAGGTCACGGAACAGCTGCCCCACGTACATCTGGTCGTTGTTGCCCGTTAGGGTGACGCCATTGCCCATGTTGGAGCGATAGCCCTGCTGAGAGGCATTGTTGGTGGCAGCGGCATACCACTGGCTGCACCATTCATGCAGCAGCCCCTTACCGCCTCCCCCCCGGTACCTGCGCCGGAGCCGCACCACCCTTCTGCGGCGCTGGTGGGGCGGCCTTCTTCACCTGCCCTTCCTCGTACTCCACGCTCTTGGTGACCTTGCCACTGCGGTCATAGAAATTCATGGTACCGTGCAGGCGGCCTTCCTTGTAAGCCATCTCCTGCACCAGCCGGCCGCGCTGGTCGTACACTTTGCAGGGGCCATGCGGGTCGCCGTTCTGGAAGGCCTGTTCGCGCATCTTCACGCCGGCATCGTCGTAGTAGGTCCAGGGGCCGGTGGGCGTGCCGTTGGCGAAGAGCCCTTCACTGATGGGCAGTCCGTTCACGCTGTAGCTTATCCAGCGCCCGCTCTTGCGGCCATCCACGTAGCTGCCCTCTTCGCGCACACGGCCCCCCAAAGGCTTCTCCGGCGTGGGCTCGAAGTAAAGCTTCCAGGCACCGTGCTTCAGGTCGTTCTGGTAGACCCCTTCAAAATCGGGCTCTCCAGTGGGGAAGAAGCCGGTCCAGCGCCCGTTCATCCGACCTTGTGCGAACGTTCCTTTAGTTTTTAATGCACCGTTCTCGAACCAGCTGCTCCACTCCCCTTCCTCCTTTCCGGCCACGTAAGGGCCTTCCTGCAGCTTTTGCCCCCCTTCGTACCAGGTGGTCCAGGTGCCATCCTTCACCCCGGCCTTGTACGGGCCTTTCCGCCAGAACTGTCCGCCCTCGTAGAAGTACACCCATTCGCCTTCCTCCTTATCCGCTGCATAGGTGCCAGTGCCCTGCAACTGTCCATTGGGGTACCAATGCCTCCATGCACCGGAGCGTTGGTCCTGTACAAAGGGGCCTTCCATCTCCTTCGAACCATCGGCGCGGTACCAGGTCCAGGTGCTGTCCTTCAGCCCGCTGGCATAGCGGCCCGTAATGTCAGGCTGACCCGCACGGTTCCAGTGGCGGAAGCTTCCGGTGAGGGTGCCGTTCACGTAGTGTTCCACCTTTTCGGTGCGTCCGTTGGAGTAGCCGTACTCCCATCTTCCATCCTTCACCCCACCGCGATAGCTGCCGCGCTGGGCCACATTGCCCGCAGGGTGGTTGATCAGGCAGGGCCCATTGCGCACGCCCTGTGCATAGCTGCATTCCTCCTGCAACCGGCCACTGGGATACCAGCTTCGGAGCGTGCCGGTGCCCTGTGTGATGGTGGCCGTGCCGGTGCTGTCCCAGGCGTCGGTAACGAGCACCAGGCTGTCCTGCCATACTTCGCGCAGCATGGGCATGCTGTCCGGTCGGAAATAGAGCCACGGGCCTGTCTTGCGGCCGTTGCGGTGCATACCCTGCTCCATGATGTCGCCATCGCGGTAGCGGCTGGTGCGGAGGCTGTCCTCCCTGCCACGCTTGAACCAGCCATCGTGCTGCACCTGGCCGTTCTCGTAGAACACCCGCACCCGGCCATCGCGCTCACCGGCCTTGAAGTCGGCCTGCTCCTGGAGGCGTCCATCACGGTCGTAGAACTTCCATTCGCCCCATTCGCGGCCGTTCACCATCAGCCCCTCGCTGCGCTTGAGGGTCTTCTTGGCGTCCCAATGGTCCACAAAGGGTTCCACGCCCTGCGCGGCGAGCACGCTGGTGAGCAGGAGCATTGGAACAACGAGCGCACGGATCATGGGACGAAAGTAGGGGGACGATACTGGCGGACCGCCGGAGAAGACCCCGCTTGATGAACAACGCCGGGCTGATCATGGCCGGTGCGTGACCACAAAGAACACCGACGCCACACGGTCCGGGGCCTGTTGACGGGGTCCGTGCAGTTGGGGGAACGGGCATCGCGCCGACCACGGCCTTGCAAGGAAGGCACAGCGTTCGCTGGAACCATTGGTGCGGCAAGCTGTTCCTTTGCAGGCAGCGGCTTTCATGCCGGGACGCGGATGCAACGGAACACATGTATCACCCTGACCATGCTGGGAGCGCTGGTGGCGCTGTTCACCGGCTGGCGTGCGGCCACCCGTCCGGTGAAGGGACCGCACAGCGGCTTGGAATTGGCGCTGCTGCGCAGCGAGGGCGACCTGCCGGTGCTGGTGAGCACCTACTTCACCACGGCAGGGCGTTGTGCGGGCTGTCATGGCCGCGACCCGAACGGTCTTGCCAGCATCGATGCGCAGGGGCGCGATGTGAACGTGGCGGATGACTGGCGCAGCACCTTGATGGCCAACAGCGCCCGCGACCCCTTCTTCCGCGCCAAGGTGAGCCATGAGGTGCTGGTGAACCCGCAGCACGGCCCGGCCATCGAGAACAAGTGCCTCAGCTGCCATGCACCATTGGGCATGCATGAGGAACGCCTGCTGGGTAACGCGCCGTTCACCATGGCCCACCTGGACACCAGCACGCTGGGTCTTGACGGTGTGAGCTGCCTGAGCTGCCACATGCAATCGGAAGCCCTATCCGGCTCGTACTTCAGCGGGGAGCTCGAGTTCGACTCGGCGCGGGTGTACGGCCCCTATGCCGATGACCAGATCAACCCGGCCATCATGCAGTTCTTCGTGCGCTTCACCCCGGGCTTCGGCGCGCACATCCTGAACAGCAAGGTGTGTGCGGGCTGCCACACGTTGCTCACCGAGACCATCGACCTGGAGGGCAACCTCACAGGCGACCGGTTCGTGGAGCAGGCCACCTACCACGAATGGAAGAACAGCATCTACAGTACCACCGATGTGCAGTGCAACAGCTGCCACATGCCGCGGATCCAGGACCCCATCCTGCTGGCAGCGGACTATGCCTTCCTGAATCCGCAAACGCCCTATGGCCTGCACCACCTGGTGGGCGGCAATGTGCATATGCTGGAACTGCTCAAGGCGAACCGCGAGGTGCTTGGCATACCGGCCACGGACGTGCAGTTCGACAGCACCATCGCCCGCAGCAGGCGGCTGCTCACTCAGCAGACGCTGGAAGTGGACGTTGACCTGGTGGACCGCAACAGCGACACCGCATATTATTCCGTGCAGCTCACCAACCGTGCGGGCCACCGCTTCCCCAGTGGCTTTCCATCGCGGCGCGCCTTCATCACCTTCGTGGTGGTGAACGCCTCGGGCGATACGGTCTTCGCGAGCGGCCTCACCGATGCCATGCACGAGGTGATCGGGCATGACGCCGGTTACGAGCCACATTACGATGTGATCCGGGCGGAGGACCAGGCGCAGATCTACGAGCTGGTGATGGGGGATGTGAACGGCAACGTGACCACGGTGCTGGAGCGCGCCCAGGATGCCATCAAGGACAACCGCCTGACGCCGCTGGGCTTCAGCATGGCACACCCGAGCTACGACACCACCCGGATCGCGGGTTCCGCGCTCATCGACCCCAACTTCAACCGTGACGTGAACGGGGCGGAGGGAAGCGGCACCGACATGGTCCACTACCACGTTCCGGTGCAAGGGGAAGGCGGTGCGTTACGGGCCTTTGCATATGTGTATTACCAGACCATGCCACCGTTGTGGAACGCGGAGATGTTCAGCACACACAGCGGCCCGATCGATCAATTCAGGGGCATGCTCGATGCATCTGATGCCCGGCCCTCGCTGGTGGCGACGGACAGCACGGAGTCCGGCCCGCTCGGTGTTGCGCCGGTGGCCGGTGCAGCGCTTCGCGCATGGCCCAACCCCAGCACCGATGGTATGCTGTGGATCGAACATGGTGGTACGGAGCGCCTGCGTGTGCTGGGCGTACATGATGCACGTGGCCGACCGCTGCGGACGGTGGTCGACCACTACGACACACGGTGTCGCATTGTGTTGCCCGATGCCCCCGGCCTCTACTTCCTGCGCATCAGGGTGGGTGAGCGGGAGGTGCTGGAGCGCGTGATCCGCGGCCGCTGATGGAACTGCGCCTTGCCTCCCTGCATCTGTACCCCATCAAGTCGTTGGGCGGCATGGCGGTGACCGGGGCGGCGCTCAGCGACAAGGGCTTGCTGCATGACAGGCGTTGGATGCTGGTGGATGGGGAGGGGCGCTTCCTGACCCAGCGCGAACTGCCCGCGATGGCGTTGTTCCATACTGAACCGTTGGTGGATGGCTTCCGGGTGCGCGACACGCGGGATGGCGCCCACCTCGATCTCCCCTGGACATTGGATGCCGCACACACGCGCATGTGCAGCGTGTGGAGCGATCGGGTGCGCTGCATCCCCGCCCCATCCGACTGCAACGCATGGTTCAGTGAACGTTGCAGCGCGCCGCTGGAACTGGTATACCAGCCCGACAGCACCCGTCGCCGCACGGATGGTCGCTATGCACATGCGCTCACCTCATTGAGCGATGGCTTCCCCTACCTCGTTGCGAACAGCGCATCCTTGAAGGACCTGAACGAGCGCGGTGAGCGCGAACAGGGGGCTGCGTGGGCGCAGGTGGGGATGGACCGCTTCCGGCCCAACCTGGTCGTTGCCGGAGCGCTGCCGTGGGCGGAGGATGCGTGGCGCACGCTGCAGGTCGGTGGTGTGCGCTTCGAGCTGGTGAAGCCTTGTGCCCGCTGTGTGGTCGTCAACACGGACCAGGCCACCGGTGCGCGCAGCACGGAGCCATTGCGAACACTGGCCACCTTCCGGAACAAGGGGAACAAGGTGCTGTTCGGCATGAACGCCGTTTGCGCTGATGCGGGGACCGTGCGTGTTGGCGATCTTGTCACCGCATTGCCCGAAGCAGACCGACCATGATCCACTCCATCCTTGCCGACAAGGCCACCCGCCTCTACCTGGTATTGGGAGGCTTCTTCGTGGCCAACGCGCTCATCGCGGAGATGATCGGCGTGAAACTGTTCCAGTTGGAGACCCTGTTGGGCATGCCGAAAGCGGACTTCACGCTGTTGGGCCAGGGCCACCTCAGCTTCGTGCTCAGTGTGGGCGTGCTGCCCTGGCCCATCGTGTTCATCATGACCGACGTGGTGAACGACTATTATGGCGTGCGTGGTGTGCGCTTCCTCACCCTGCTGACCACAGGCCTCATCGCCTTCGCCTTCGTGGTGCTGTACCTCGCGATCCACATGCCTGCGGAGGCTGGTTGGTGGCTGGGTAGCAGCGCCGATGCGGGTGTTCCGGACATGCAGGCTGCATTCGCGGCGATCTTCGGACAGGGCATGAACATCATCGTGGGATCTTTGGCGGCCTTCGTGGTGGGCCAGCTGGTGGATGCGTTCAGCTTCCGCGCCATCAAGCGCATCACCGGTGACCGGAGGATCTGGTTGCGGGCCACGGGAAGCACGTTGATCAGCCAGCTCATTGACAGCGTGGTGGTGACCTATGTGGCTTTCTGGCTGTTCCGTGACATGAGCTTCGCAATGGCCACCGCGTTGGTATTGACAGCCTACTGCTACAAGCTGCTTGTGGCGGTGGTGAGCACGCCGCTGGTATACCTGGTGCACGCCGGTGTGGAGCGTTATCTTGGTCGGGAGCGTGCGTTCGCCATGCGGCAGGCGGCCCTGCAGCGCTCGGATGAACAGTGATCGTCATGGCGAAGAAGAAGCGCATCACGAAGAAGGACCTCGACGCGATCGAGCGCGCGGCCAAACGCGCGGAACAAAAAGCGGCAGGTGCCCTTGATGGACGGTTCCGGCAACGGGTGGTGCCTGGCAAGAAACGGAGGCCGCCGCCGAAGCCCGACCCCGAGGACTGAACAGGTCACCGCCTGCGCACCTCCACCACCACGCTCTTGCTGGCCGGCGTCCCGCTCCTGTGCGCCTTCAA
>CAZLGY010000099.1:0-9277 GCA_964559165.1 uncultured Chryseobacterium sp. | reverse complement strand
TGTGTCGATCCTTCGCCCTCTCGTTGTGCCTGCTGGCTGGCAGTGCCTCCGCCCAGATCACCGTTGGCCCGAATGATATGCCCAGCGCTGGCGATACGGTGCGATACGTGAACACTGTTGCCGATGGGGTCGACCTGGACCTGACCGGGCCCGGTGTCGTTTGGGACCTGTCATGGCTTGAGCCCGGCGCGGAAGGGGCGGATACGGTTGTGGGGGTGAGTTCCACTCCGGCCCTGTACCAGTTCTTCTTCAACAATCCGTTCATCTACCCCGAACACGATGCGGACATTGCCATGCGCGGGCAGGCCTTCTCCTTCCAGCAACTGAACGTCTCCAACGTGTTCGAGTACTTCAAGCGGGATGCTTCCGGATACCGGAACGTTGGTTTCGGTGCCAATGTGAACGGGGTTCCCACCAGTGTGCGTCGCATCCCCGTTGATCGGATCCATACGTTCCCCTTGGATTTCGGGGATACCGACCAGTCCTTCAGCTCCTTTTCGCTGGAGGTGCCCTCGCTGTTCAGTTTCACGCAGGACCAGTTGCGCACCAACACGGTGGACGGTTGGGGGACCCTGTATCTTCCGGCCGATACCTTCGAGGTGCTGCGCGTGCGGTCCGTCCTGCAGCGCGATGACTCGGTCTTCATCGCACAATTCGGTCAGGGTTTCGCTTTTCCGGAGCCCGAGACCGTGGAATACAAATGGATCGCCAACGGCATGGATGAACCCGTACTGTTGATCACCACGGTCGGCGGCCAGCTCAGAGATGCACGCTTCCACTATTCCCCCGACGAGGTCCAGACCGGTGTGGCGGGGATGGACAGGGCGGACATGGGGCTCTTTCCCAATCCGGCCGATGGCGTGGTGTGGCTGCGCGTGCCGGCCGGAAATGCAGGCGAGGTGAACGTGCTGGATGCGCAAGGCCGCAGGGTCATCAGTTCCCAGCGGATCCCGGCAGCGGGCGATGTCGCGTTGGATGTCAGCGGACTGGCGCCAGGACGCTACCAGGTGTTGGTGCAGGGGGCGCAGCAGCGTTCCCTGCCTTTGATCGTGCAGCCATAGATGGCCCTTGAGGGAGTCGCTTCCGATGCTGGGGGGCGGAACGCCTGTCGTTAGCGCCGGTCATCGGAAGTCCAACGCGGAGGGCGGTGGATGCCGCTTGTCAGATCGGCAGGCCGTTCGTAACGGTACAACGTTTGGAGTGGGGGGAGCACCGAGGTGGTGAGTACCTTCGCGACGAGGACCGAACATCGTACCGAACCATGAAGAACATCCGACTTTTTGCCATTCTCGGCGTGATCCTGCTCATCGGCCTGTGGGCCATGAGCTTCTATAACGCGACCATCGGGATCAATGAGGACGTGAACAAGCAATGGAGCAACGTGGAGAACGCGTACCAGCTCCGCGCTGACAAGACCAAGAACCTCGTGGAGATCGTGAAGGGTGCCGCGAACTTCGAAAAGGAGACCCTCGCTCAGTTGGTTGAGGCGCGTGCCAAGGCCACCAGCACCACCATTGATGCCGGCGACCTTGGCCCGGAGAAGATCCAACAGTTCCAACAGGCACAGGAACAATTCAGTGGTGCGCTGTCGCGCCTGTTGGTGACCATTGAGCGCTATCCTGAACTGAAAGCGGTGAAGGGATTCCAGGATTTCCAGACCCAGTATGAGGGCATGGAGAACCGTATCGGCGTCGAGCGACGGAAGTTCAACGATGTGGCGCGCACATACAATACCCGCATCAAGCGCTTCCCGGGGAACCTGTTGGCCGGTATCTTCGGGTTTACGGAGAAGGGCTATTTTGAGGCTCAGGCAGGCACGGAGAACGCCCCTGATATCTCTTTCAAGTGAGCGGGTATACGGCGGCCGAGTTCCTGACATTGGAGGAACGCCAGCAGGTGGAGTCGGCGATCGCCGAGGCGGAGCGCATGACCTCCGGTGAGCTGCGCATCCACCTGGAGGACCACATCGAGGAGGAGGTGCTCGATCACGCTGCCTTCATCTTCGAGGAGTTGGCCATGCACCGGACCCGGGACCGCAATGCCGTGCTGCTGTACGTCTGTGTGGCAGACCGCCAGGTGGCTGTGGTGGGCGACAGGGGCATCCATGCCAGGGTGGGGCCTGGTTTCTGGAGTGATGTGGTCGCCGTGCTCAAGCTGCATTTCGCGGCTGACCGCCGGTGCGAGGGACTGTGCGACGCGGCCCGGATGATCGGGGAGAAGCTCAAGGAACACTTCCCGCAACGCAGTGATGATGAGGACGAGCTCAGCAACACCGTCACGTTCTCCTAGGGATGAGGCGGGTGCTGCTGCATAGTGTCCTGGTGCTGGCCTTGCCCGTGCAAGCCGCACATTTCGATTGCAGCCTTACTCCCCCCCCCGGGCGCGACCAAGGCAACCTTGTATGGGACCACACAGGGTGGCTCGAACACGGTGAGGCCGATCGGCTGAACGCCAAGCTGGCCTCCTTCGCCCGCGAGACCAGCAACCAACTGCTCGTGCTCATCGTCGACACGCTGTGCGGCCTCCCGGAGAGCGATCTTGCCTTCGAGGTGGGAGAACGCTGGGGGATCGGGCAACAGCGGTTCGACAACGGCATCGTGCTGCTCGTAAAACCGAACGGCCCACCGGGGCAGCGCAAGGTCTTCATCGCCGTTGGCTACGGATTGGAAGGTGCCATTCCGGACCTGCGCGCCAAACAGGTGGTGGAGGGGATCATCCTCCCACGCTTCAGACAGGGCGATCATTTCGGTGCATTGGATGCGGCCACGAGCACGTTGATGGCCATGGCCAAGGGGGAGTACAACGAGGCCATGCCATCCGCCAGGCCGCCCTTCTGGCCCGTGCTACTGGTCTTCGCGTTGGTGGTAACGGTCATTTTCCTCTCGTGGCGCAACCGTGTGCGCAATTATGCCGCCACCAACCGGGTGGATTGGTGGACCGCCATGTGGTTGTTGAGCCAGATGGATAGCCGTACGGGACGATGGCACCGCGGTGGAGGTGGTTGGTCCGGTGGCGGGGGAGGTGGCTTCGGTGGTTTCGGCGGCGGTAGCTTCGGCGGCGGTGGTGCTGGTGGCAGTTGGTGAAGAACACGACGATCATGGCGTTCTCCAAATGGATCGGTGGTGGATTGGGATGGGCCTTCGGTGGCCCCATCGGTGGCCTTCTGGGTTTTGCTGTGGGGGCCATGCTGGACCGTATGGGCGGTGATGGGGTGGTTGCGGAGCAGGCTAAGCATGCACGGAACCCCGGAACAACCACTGCTGGCGACCTGGCCATGAGCCTGGTGGTGCTCACTGCGGCATTGATGCGGGCGGATGGACGGGTGACCCAGCGCGAACTCGATCATGTGCGCCGATTTTTCGTACAGCAGTTCGGTGCGGCCCACGCCGGGGAGTTGCTCATCGCCCTGCGTGATGTCCTCAAGCGGGACATCGCGGTGGGTCAGGTATGCGCGCAGGTGCGCGCCCACATGCCGCATCCCTTGCGCCTTCAGTTGATGCACTACCTCATCGGATTGGCGCACGCCGATGGCCAGGTGCACGGAGCGGAGAAGGAACTGCTCCAGCGCATGGCCCATGCCATGGGTGTCAGCGACAAGGACCTCGCTTCGCTGAGCGCGATGTTCCGGACCGCGGACCCCGCAGCGGCCTACCAGATCCTTGAGGTGGGACCCGATGCAAGTGATGAAGAGGTGAAGAAGGCATACCGTCGCATGGCCATGAAGTACCACCCGGACAAGGTGGCCCAATTGGGCGAGGAGGTGCAGAAGGCCGCCACCGAGAAGTTCAAGAAGGTGCAGCAGGCCTACGAACGGATCCAGCAGCAACGCGGGATGAAGTGAACGGAACAGCCATGATCATCCTGCTTTCCCCCGCCAAGGACATTGCCGCCGAAGTGCCGGCAGGCATCCGCGGCACCACGCAACCGGCTCTGCTTGCCCACAGCGAGCCGCTGATCGCGAAGCTGCGGACCCTCTCGCCGCGGAAGATCGCCGCGCTCATGGATGTGAGCGATGGATTGGCCGGGCTCAACCATGCGCGCTACCAAAAGTGGACAACCGGCCATGATGGCAGCAATGCGCGACCAGCGGCCTTTGTGTTCAACGGCGAGGCGTACAAGGGCCTTGATGTGCGCAGCCTTTCGGTGGATGATCTACGTTTCGCGCAGGGCCATCTCCGCATCCTGTCCGGCCTTTATGGTGTACTGCGACCCCTCGATCTCATCCAGGACCATCGGCTTGAAATGGGTACCGCTCTTTCCGTGGCGAGGAAAAAGGACCTGTACGCCTATTGGGGCGAGCGCATCGCCCAGCGGTTGAAGGAGGACCTTGACGCCACCGGGTCCACGATGGTGTTGAACCTGGCGAGCGCAGAGTATTTCAAGGCCGCACGAGCGGGCCTGTCAACGGTGCCGGTGGTGACCCCCGTCTTCAAGGACCGTGGACCTGGCGGATACCGCACCGTGATGGTGTTCGCCAAGCACCAGCGGGGGGCGATGGCGCGGTATGCGATCCAGCACCGCCTGATGGGACCAGCATCGCTGAAAGCATATGATGGTGGCGGTTATCGCTACAGCCCAGGTGACAGTACGAACACCGAATGGGTCTTCCTGCGCGGTTGAACGTGGTTCAGAAGCGCACCATCAATCCGATACCTGCGCCCAGGGCCGTCCATCCCACCATCACCTGCTCCCCTCGCTCGTCGTTGACCGGTGCACCCTCCAGAGTGAGCGGCGCCTCCGCGGCGGTGCCAAGAGAAATGTTCGTGCGCATTCCGATGGTCCTGCTGAGCATCAGCATCCAACTGAACTCCAAGCCGACGTTGCCGTTGGATGCGCGGGTCTGTAACCTGGCTCCTCGGGGGCTCAGGACGCTGATGGAAGGGCCGATGCCTGCAGCGAATTCGAGCCAGGACCGTGCGCGGACCAGCGGACGCACCAGCACCTGCACCTGGTGCACGGAGACCCGGTAACGGTCCAGCAGCGCCGGATGTGCCGTGCTGCCAAGTCGCTCGAAGCAGTAACCGAACGCGAACCGATCCCCTGCCGCATAGCTCACTGCGTACCGTATGGAACCCGCGAGGGAGGAGGGGCTTCGAAGTACCTCGGTGGGGCTTTTCAGGGTGATCGTTCCCGCCCCTGCGCCATAGCTCATCAGCAGGTTGCGCCGCTGGATGGCCTGCCCGGACATGGTACCTGTGATCAGTGCAAGCAGGAGCGATAGAGCCGCGTGACGCCGCATCGTGCAAAGATGGCCCTTCCTCCGCACCCCCGTAGTTTTGTGTAACGATGCGTCTGGTCCTCGCTTTGTTCCTGGCAGGTATGCTTGCGTATGCGGCGCTTTGCCTGTTCTATTATGTGGCACAGGAACGGTTCATTTTCATCCGGTTCTGGCTCAGCGATCGCTATCGGTTCAAGTTCGCGGAGCCGTTCGATGAGCGCTTCCTGGACCGCCCGGACGGTGCACGGTTGCATGCGCTCCATTTTCCGGTGGATGGTGCGAAGGGAACCGTGCTGTATTTCCATGGTAATACAGGAACGCTGCGGCGATGGGGTAGGCAGGCTCCCCGTTTCCTGCAAAAGGGGTACAACGTGTTGATGCCCGACCCCCGCGGATATGGCAAGAGCCGGGGTCCATTGAGCGAGGCGGCCCTGCACGCCGATGCACAGGCCTGGTACGAACACTTGTGCGCAACTGAGCCGCAGCACCGCATCGTTGTCTATGGACGCTCACTCGGCAGCGGGCTTGCAACGCCTGTAGCGGCCCGTAACCGTCCCAGGATGCTGCTGCTGGAGACCCCGTTCGCCAACCTGTACGATGTGGCCAACTCCTACCTGCGCATTCTTCCCTACTGGCTGCTCCTCCGCTACACGTTCCGGAACGACCGCGCGATACAGCGGGTGCAATGCCCGACCTACCTGTTCCACGGCAGGCGCGATGTGGTGGTGCCCTACAGCTCGGCGTTGAAACTTTACGCACATGTGCCCGGTGCAGTGCCGCGCGAGCTTTTCACGTTCAGCAGGGGCCGGCATTCCAACCTGGCGAGGTTCGCCCGCTTCGATCGCATCCTGGAGCGGCTGCTGAACGGCGGTTCGTCCGTGGTGTCATCCGGTGGCCTACCTTCGCGCACCATTCCACCCACATGAACACACGCTTTTTCAGTGCAGCACTTGCCGTCGTCCTGCTGAACGCCTGCTCGCAGGGCCAAAAAGGGGCCGTGACCTTGACCACCGAAATGGATTCGGTGAGCTATGCCATCGGCGTTGATATCGGAGGCAACTTCAAGCGCGGCAAGATGGAGGACGTGAACGTGGATGCCCTCGCCTTGGGCCTGCGTGATGGCCTGGACAGCAATGCGATGATGGAGCAGGCACTCCTGGAGCAGGTGATGCAGGCGTACATGAAGAAGCTTCAGGATAAGCGTATGGCCGAGGAGCAGGCCGCTACGGAAGAGAACCGTGTCAAGGGCGAGGCGTTCCTTGCGGAGAACGGCAAGAAGCCGGGCATCGTCACCACCGAGAGCGGCCTCCAATACGAGGTGATCACGAAGGGCAACGGCCCCAAGCCCACCGCCACGGACAAGGTTACGGTGCATTACACCGGTACGCTCATCGACGGTACCAAATTCGATAGCTCGGTCGACCGCGGTCAGCCTGCCACCTTCCCGGTCGGGGGGGTGATCCGTGGCTGGGTGGAGGCCCTTCAATTGATGCCGGTTGGCAGCAAGTGGAAACTTTACATCCCCAGTGACCTTGCCTACGGACCCTCGGGCGGTCCGGGTGGAAGCATTCCCGGGAACAGCACCCTTCTCTTTGAAGTGGAGCTCCTGGAGATCGCCAAGTAAGCGGCAACGCACGTCGTCGGCGGGGTGCCAGGTCCTCCTGAGCACCCCGCTCGTTTTCTGCGGGTCAGTTAACCCCGGTTGGAGGCAGTCCCATCCAATGGCTGACCTCTGCGAAGAACCGGTTGCTGGTGCCCTCGCCGAGCCAGAAATGGGGAACGCCTTCGTAACCGGTCCTGCTGGGGTTCTTCAGAAAGAAATCGCGGGCGAACTTCATGACGACCACTTCGCGAAGTTCAACGGCACCCGTCTTGCCGGGCAGGTGGACCACATTTCCGGGTACGCGGCATAGCACCCGCTCACCGTCCTCCGGCAGGCGCACACCGGTGGGTATCCAATCGCCGTATGACATCGTGGTGAAGGTATGCAAGTGCTACGAGGCTGTTCAAAGCATCGGCTCCAGGGGCAGGTCGTCGGCCAGCACCAGTTCAAGGATATGGTCTGCTGCGCGGGCCGCCATCCGGCGCGTATGTTCGTCCGCTTCGCCGAACATCTTGTCACTCTCCTTGCGCACCAGGAAACGGATGAGGTTATCGGATATCGCAAGACCGGTGGATGTGATGACCCCTGCATCACTGTGCGTCCACTGCCAAAGCAGGCGCAGGCAGAGGCGTAGGCTGGAGCGGTCGTGCTTGCGTCCACCCTGGATGATCCAGCCGCGGCCCTCTTCGCGTTGTACGAGGTATCTCAGCGCTGTGCGGATCATCCCCACCAGGCTATCCACCGTAATGTTCCCCTCCGGTCGCCTCACCAGATCGCCAGGGGCAAGTTCATCGTTGCGCAGGAAGTAGAGCTGGTTGGCACGCGGCATGCTCTTGTTGAACTCCACCATCGCGGGGTTCACGGTGTCATTGTGGACCACGATCGTGCCATCGAAACCATCCACGGCTTCGCGTTCCTTGTCGCCCAGCATCTCCAGGTAGCTGGATCCGGGTCGTTCTTCCTTCAGGGGGGGGAGAACGAAGCTGGGTGCACCGATGGCATGGCAGCCACGCCGATGGCACACGCCGATCACATGCAGGTTGAGCGCACGTAACATGGGCGCATTGAGCACGATGGTCTCCCGATCCGGCAGTACCGGCTGCTCCCTGCCGTGGAACAATGCGATGTGGTCCGCTGCATACCCTTGTGGGTCCAGTGAAAGGCCCGCAGCATGGTGCATCAGTTCGAAGAGGATCTCATCCGCTTCCAATGCGGCGTTGACGCTGTCGATCATGACGGTGGCCCGGATGGTCCCGCGTTCCATGCCGATCTGCTCCTCCAGCAGGTCGAAGACCTGCTCCCACAGGCGGGCTTCTAAGTGGCTGTGGACATCACGCAGTACCACGAACATGCCACCCTGTCTCCGTTCACAAGCATGGGCACAGTGATGGGCGAGCATTGCCAGGTCGAAAAAAGCGGCCGGCACGGGCTCGTCATTCAACAGTATCGCTGATTCCATGGCCGGCAGAGCCCGTGGAACCACCATCAGGCGGGTGGTGGTGGCCGGGTTCACGCGGATGCGGCCCTTACGGTCGTCCAGGCATGCCAGTTCCGCGCGGGCGGCACGCTCAAGGCTGCGGTGTGCACGCAGGATGTTCCATGTGTCGTTCGGGGTGAAGTTCCAGAGGTCGGCGATGTAGGATTTCGCTCCGGAGTTCAAGCCATTCACGAGCTCCGAACGGGAGGCGCCACCAATAAGTTCAACGCGCCGCTCCATGAGCATGTCAGGCAGCCGGTCAACCGTCCATTCCATCCGCCTGACATGGGCTGTCTCGGGTCGCAGGTCCACGTAACCGCTGCGGATCCTCTCCCTGTTGGCCGACCGTTCCACCAGTAGCTCGTGGCGTCGCTTACCGGATCGATGGCACAGGTCCTTGACGAGTTCCTTCACCCGTGGGGCCAGTGTGCGGCCATGGATGCGCTCAAGGGCGTTCATTTTGTCGAATGGTGTCGCACTTACGGCGCATCCTTGGTCCCATTCGTCGAAGGAATGGTCTGGCAAATGTACGGGTAGGGTCTTTGTGCCACGGCCCTGCGGGACCTTCCGTGTGGTACAAAAAAGTGGGGCAAGCGACCCGCATCGCACCGCTACGACCGCCTACCCTTGCTTCCTTCCGGACCTGGGGGATTCAGCGGGAGCTGGTCGTACGGGACTTGCCCCGTGCAAAGGTAAGGGATCCAGGTGATCGGTGGGGTCGTCATGTGTCGTCATAGATTTGCTTGTACAAACAAATAGTCACAGAATTGTCATGGAGCCTTTCAGTTCACCTTACAGCAGCTGTTTCCTCTTCAGCGTGAACGCGTTCGCCCGTGCATTATCAAAGGCTGCAGAGCCCTACTTCGCCGAGCTTGGCCTCACCATGACGCAAGCGTTCCTATTGATGAGCGTTGTACGCGAGCCAGGGATCTCAACCGGTCAATTAGCCCGGGAGGTGCAGTTGGAGCCATCGACGGTG
>CAZLGY010000098.1:6505-9295 GCA_964559165.1 uncultured Chryseobacterium sp. | reverse complement strand
CCTGTGTGTTGTAGGTGGTATTGATCTTCAGCTTCTCCCCGATGCTGCCCATGAGGTTCAGCTGGATCCGCTGGTCGAAGTTGAAGGTGGTGATACGCCGCTGCTCCAAGGGGATGCGCGGATTGTCCGTGCGGCTCACGTTCACCCCGAAGATCACCTCCGCCGAGCCCCGCGGCTTGATGTCGATGGTATTGCCACCGAAGATGCGATCGAACGCCTCTCCGCGCACCTTGATCTTCGGTATCAGGTCCTTCTGCGCGCTCTCACTGTCCTGCTCCACGCGGTCCAGCCAGTAGTTCTCCATGGACCGCTCCATGTCGTACTGCAGGTATTCCTCCAGGGATAGGCTCATCGGCGGACGGTAGTCGAAGGCCCCGCCCACCGAACTGCGCAACACATACTGCCCCGTGACCGGGTCGTACACCACCTCATCCTGGATGTTCTCCGGGTTGCCCAGGTCGATCCGGCCTCCGCCACGGTCACCGGGCGTCACGGGGTCGGCCAATGGCCACACCAGGTCCACCTCCGGAGAGTCCACCTGAAGCACCAACCCCTCCCAGGCCATGACCTCTCCGCCTGCCAGCACCAGGGCCAGCACCGCGAGCCACCGGACCGGGCCGGCAACACTGCGCAGGGTAGCTATGGTCCAGTGGCTCATCGTTGGGTTCACAGGTTCTTCAATGCCATCCTGATGAGCGATTCCACACCCGCATCAGCGGCGTCGGGTCCACTGAGCACCGTACCCAATGCGCGTTCGGCCTTCGCGCGGTCCAGCCCCAGCGACAACAGTGCCGATAACGCCTCGGCCTTCACCGTATTGCCCGCCGGCACTGGCGTGCCGCCAGCGGGCAGGGGTGCGGCGACCAGCTTGCCACGCAGCTCTGCCACGATGCGCTGGGCCAGCTTCGGCCCGATGCCCTTCACCGATCGCAATACCTCCTCGTTCCCTGTCAGCACCGCCGTATGCACCTCGGCAGCGCTGCGCGCGCCCAGGATGGCCATGCCAATGGTGGCGGACACCCCCTGCACCTCGATCAGGCGACGGAACAGCTGCCGCTCGTCGGGATGCCGGAAACCATAGAGCCGGTGCTCGCTCGATCCGCTGCGTACGTCGACGGTGACGGTATAGTGCACATGCAGACGCACTGGCCCCGCGTCGGGCAGCTCGGCAAGGGTGCGTGGACCCACCCCCACAAGGTAGCCCACACCACGACAGTCCAGCACCACATGGTCCTGGCCACGCTCCAATACATCACCGTTCAGGCTGTCGATCATCCTGTCCCTTCGCTGGTTTCAGTAGGTTGTTGAAGGGGGTAGCGTGCGCTTATGGGCCCGTGTGTTCGTTGGCGAAGGGCACGAAAATAACGGAATGCCCCGAACAGCGGGGCAACGACCGCCGACCGACCCGCGACCCGCGCCACAGCGCGCCTCCCACTGCACACAAAGGGGCCATGGAACGGCTGCACAGGTGCCACTGGACGCGCCTATCTTCGACGCAGCATGGGACGCACACACATCGTGGTACTGTCCGGCGCCGGCGTCAGCGCAGAAAGCGGCATCCGCACCTTTCGTGCAGCGGATGGCCTCTGGGAGGAGCACCGCATCGAGGACGTGGCCACCCCCGCGGCCTGGCACCGCGATCCCGAGCTGGTGCTGCGTTTCTACAACGCACGCAGGGCACAACTGAACACGGTGGAGCCCAATGCAGCCCACCGCGCCATTGCCGCGCTGGAAGAGCATTTCGTGGTGGACGTGGTCACCCAGAACGTGGACGACCTGCATGAACGGGCCGGTAGCACCCGCGTACTGCACCTGCACGGTGAACTCCGAAAGGTCCGCAGCACGCGCGATCCAGATCTGGTGCTGCCGTGGTCGCATGACCTGCAACTGGGTGATCGCTGCCCTTTGGGATCCCAACTACGGCCGCACATCGTGTGGTTCGGCGAGCAGGTACCGTTGCTTCCCAAGGCAGCCGCCATCGTTCGTGCGGCCAACATGCTCATCGTGGTGGGCACCTCCCTGCAGGTATACCCCGCCGCGGGCCTTGTGCATGCCATGGCACCCCACGCCGAACTGTATGCCGTGGACCCATCGCCGCTGGACCTGCCCGCGCACACTGCGGACCATATCATGGAAAAAGCCAGCATCGGTGTCCCGCTGCTGGCTTCCCGATTGATCGATCGGTTCAGCGTCCGCTGACCACGAAGCGCTGTGTCGCGAGGGTGGTCCCACCCCGCAACAGGCTCGCGAAATAGAGACCCTCGGCCAGCGCGTCCGCGCCGAGGCGTGCGTTCAGCTGGTCCGGCCGGACGGTGATCGTCCGCACACGCTCACCCAATGCGTTGTGCACCACCAGGTCCAACGCCTGGTCCACGTTGCGCAGCTGCAGGGAGAACTGCACATCGCCACCACGGCTTGGGTTGGGATACACTCCGAGGCTGGCCGCGGCGCGGAGCTCCTGCACGCCCACGTTGTCGATGGCACGGAACTGGATATCGCACCACACGGAATCCGTGGGTAATGCCGTATCGAACCACACGTAGCGGTAGGTGCTGTTGCCGACCAGACCGCTGGGCATGTGGTATGCGCTGAAGTTGTTGGCCGTCTGTCCGGGCTCCAACAGCAAGGCATCCTGCGCAGATGCGGTCCAGATGGCCGTCTGGCCCGCCTCGCGGGGCGCATAGCACTGGCCCCAGCAGAAATAGTTGAAGGTGCCCGGCTGCACGTCCACCTCATAGCGGCGTACGTTCACCACGCGCGGCTCACCGCCGACCAACGTGGCGGAAACCG
>CAZLGY010000098.1:0-6405 GCA_964559165.1 uncultured Chryseobacterium sp. | reverse complement strand
GATCGCTACATTTGTTCATGGCCGAGGTCGAACCGTTCGATGTACGCCGCTGACCCAAACCCAAGTATACATGAAGAAGTCCTTACTCTCGATGGCCACCTTCGGCTTGCTCGCCGTCCAGGCCACTGCACAATGCCCGGCGGGCGAGACCCAGGTCACGATCCAGATCAACCTGGACCGGTACGGCTCCGAGACCACGTGGGAAGCCACGGGCCCGGGCGGCACGCCGGTATTTGCAAGCGGTGGCCCCTACACCGATGCGACCACGAACGGCGTTCGCCCACAGACCCCCATCAACATCTGTGTTCCCAACAACACGCAGATGATCTTCACCGTGGATGATTCCTATGGTGATGGCCTGTGCTGCGCGTACGGTGCAGGTGGATACCAGATCCTGGTGGGCGGTAACGAGGTGGCCAGCGGTGGCGAGTTCACCACCACCCAGACATCCTCCGTGTTCATCGGTTCCGATCTCGGTCTGGGGACCTTGGGCCTGGAGTCGGTCATCGCCCAGGGCAGCGTTACCATCAGCGGCACCGTCCTCAACACCGGTATCGTGCCGGTGACGGGGTTCACCCTGAGCTACGCGGTTGACGGCGGTGCCCCGAACAGCACCCCGATCAGCGCCACCCTGCAGCCCGGTGATTCGTACACCTACAACCATCCCACCCCGTGGAACGCAACGGTGGGCAACCATACGCTGAACATCTCCATCAGCGGCATGGCCAGCGATGGCGTGAGCTCCAACAACAGCTACACCGGCACCATCGGGGTGGCCAGCCAGAGCGTGGACCGCATCACCATCATAGAGCAGTTCACCAGCTCCACCTGCCCCCCCTGCGCCAGCCTCAACACCACCTTCGGGCCCACGCTCAGCGGGCTCAACACCAACGAGCTCGGCAGCAACGTGTCTGCGGTGAAGTACCACCTCAACTTCCCCAGCCCCGGCAACGACCCCAGCTACAACCCCGATGCCAACACCCGTCGCTCCTACTATGGTGTTACCGGCATCCCCGACCTGTACATCGATGGCAAGCCGATGGCAGCCACCTCTGCCGCTTACATCCAACAGCAGGCCGCCCGTGATGCCTTCGTGGACCTGGGCCTGAACTACACGCTCAATGGCAACCAGATCAACGTGACCGCCAACGTGACGCCCTACGCTACGTTCACCGGTGCGCACAAGCTGCATATCGCCATCGTTGAGAACACATACAACTACGCAGCCTCCACCACCTCGCAGGACGTGTTCACCTACGTGCAGCGCAAGATGATGCCGAGCGCCGCTGGCACCAACCTGGCCAGCCTCGCTGCCGACCAGACCCAGACCTTCAACCTGTCCCACACCATGGTGCTGGGTGGTGCGGCCCAAGGCAACTCCAACACCTGGGTGCAGGACCTGGAGAACCTGACCATCGTTGCCTTCGTGCAGAACACGAGCAACAAGTCCATCCTGCAGGCCAACTTCCTGCCTGTACTGCTGAACGTGGGCGTGGAGGAGAACGTGGCGGACCAGGCCCTGCGCGTGTTCCCCAACCCCACCGAGGGCGTCCTGAACGTGCAGTATGAGGCTCCCGCCACGGGCACCGCGCTCATCGAGGTGTTCAACGTGCTCGGCGAGCGCGTGTTCCAGGCGAACCGCGCCATGGGCGCTGGCACCCAGCGTGAAGTGATCGACCTCAGCGGCCACACCAACGGCATCTACTTCGTGAACATCACCGCCGATGGCGTGCGCGCCAGCCGCAAGGTGACCCTCAACAAGTAAGCCCGGCATACGCGCGGAAAATGGAACGGTCGGCGATCCGGTACGATGTTCGCATCACCGGTCGCCGACCTTCCATTTACAACCGACCAATGACCATGAACAAGTTCCTCCTCTCCCTTCTTCCGGCCTTCCTTTCGCTGACCCTCACCGCCCAATCAAAATTGCCCTCCGTTACGGTGCAGACCATGGACGGCAAAAAGGTGAACACCAGCACCTGGGCCAACGGCGGCAAGCCCATCATCGTGAACTTCTGGGCCACGTGGTGCGCCCCCTGCAAGCGGGAGCTGAGCGCCATCGCTGAGAAATACGACAGCTGGCAGAAGGAGACGGGCGTGAAGCTTATCGCCGTATCCATCGATGACGCACGCAGCATGGCCCGTGTGGCGCCCTACGTGAACGGCCAGGATTGGGACTACGAGGTGGTGCTGGACCCCAACGGTGACCTGAAGCGGGCCCTGAACGTGAACAACGTGCCCCACACCTTCCTGCTCAATGGCAAGGGGGAGATCGTCTGGCAGCACAACAACTACGAACCCGGCGACGAGAACGAACTTTACCAGAAGGTGAAGGAGCTCGCCGGCAGGAAGTGACCCCCCGCATGCTGTTCCCCCCGATCGCCAGGCAAGGCCTGCTGCTCCTGCCGCTGCTGTTCGCCGCACACCACGCCCATGCCCAGGACGGCGGGCAGGTGCATGGCAACTTCAGCACCGACATCCAGTACTACAACGAGGACTCGGCCATCGGCGCGGTGGTGCTGCCCCAGCGGATGGGCGCCAATGGCTGGGGGAACATCATCTACACCAACGGCGCCTTCGAGGCGGGGATGCGCTTTGAGAGCTACACGCCCCCCCTGGCGGGCTATCCCGCCGGCCTGCCCTACTCCGGCACCGGCATCGGCTACCGCTATGCCCGGTACACCATGAGCGACCTGGAGGTCACCGTGGGCAACTTCTTCGAACAGTTCGGCCAGGGGATGGTCTTCCGCAGCTACGAGGAACGCTACCTCGGTGTGGACAATGCCATGGACGGCATCCGCGTGAAGTACCGCCCCGTGCCGGGCATCAACCTCAAGGGCTTCGTGGGCCAGCAGCGCCTCAATTTCGCGAACGAGGCAGTGAAAGGCCCCGGCACGGTGCGCGGCATCGATGCGGAGATCAGCCTGAGCGAATTCTTCGACAGCACCTGGACCAGCGCCAACAACCTCATCGTGGGCGGCAGCTTCGTGAGCAAGTACCAGGAGGACCGCGACCCACTGCTGGTGCTGCCCGAGAACGTGGGCGCGTACGCCCTGCGCGCCAACTTCACCACGCCCAGGTGGAACCTCTATGCCGAATACGCCTACAAGATCAACGACCCCAACAACAAGAACGGGTTCATCTACAAGGACGGGCAGGGCCTGCTGCTGAACGCCACCTACTCCGTGAAGGGGTTCGGGCTCTCCGTGGGCGCCCATTCCTTCGACAACATGTTCTTCCAGAGCGACCGCAGTGCCGCCACCCCCTTCGACCTCAACATCAACTTCCTGCCCCCGCTGGCCAAACAGCACACCTACAACCTGCCCGCCACGCCACCCAACCCAACAGCGAATGGGCGGCCCAGGGCGAACTCTTCTACAAGTGGAAGAAGGGAACCACGCTGGGCGGGAAGTACGGCACCAAGATCGCTCTCAACGGCTCGGTGGCCTACAGCCAGGACACCACCCGCCTGGGCGCCGTGGACGATACCACCGCGCGCAGGGGCTACACCAGCCGCTTCTTCACCCCGGGCGACCGGCGCTACTTCCAGGATATCAACGTGGAGCTCCGCAAGAAGGTGAGCGAGGACTGGGAGTTCGCGCTCACCTACCTGAACATGGCCTACGACATCGACATCATCCAGGGCAAGCCCGGCAAGCCCGTGATCTATGCGGACATGGTGATCCTCGAGGGCCTGCACAACTTCAACGACCGCACCTCCCTGCGTTTCGAACTGCAGCACCTGGGCACCCGGCAGGACCAGGGCAACTGGGCCACGGCATTGGCCGAGCTCACCTTCAGTCCCCATTGGTTCATCGCCGCCATGGACCAGTACAACTATATCGGCAGCCCCGACCTGGAGGCCAAGGGCCAGGAGCCCCTGCACTACCCCATCGGGTCGGTGGGCTACATCCGCGGTGGCAACCGTTTCCAGATGAACTATGGACGGCAGCGCGCCGGCATCTTCTGCGTGGGTGGCGTATGCCGCCAGGTGCCCGCCGCCAACGGCCTCAGCCTGTCCATCACCAGCACCTTCTGAGCCATGCGCACCCCTGCCCTCCTCCTGCTCGCCTGCATCGTGGGCCTGGCGGCATGTGACTATGTGGAAGACCCCACCCCCCCCGCCAACCCCGATAATGGTGGCGGTGGGAACGGTGGCGGCGACACCGCCGTGGTCACCCGCAAGGTGCTGCTGGAGGACATCACCGGCCACCGGTGCAACAACTGCCCGCGCGCCGCACGCGTGGCCCAGGCGCTCAAGGATGATGTGTACGGGGACGACCTGGTGCTGGTGGCCATCCACGCCGGCGTCTTCAGCACCAACACCAATTCCGGACCATACAGCACAGACCACACCACAGAGGCCGGCGATGCCTATGAGGAAGCCTACGATCCTTCATCCTACCCCATCGGCCTCATCAGCCGAAAGCCCTACAACAACAGTATCCTCGTGAGCGATGGCAACTGGAGCTCAGCCGTGGCGGACCTCATCGGCACGCCTACGCCCTTCAAGCTGCGGGTGGATACCATCCTCACCAACAGCGGAACCGTCTCCACGGAGATCTCCCTGGACCTGCAGCAGGACGTTGCGGGCAGCTACAACCTTGTGGTGTACCTGGTGGAGGACCGCGTGATCGACTGGCAGGTCGATTCGGAAGCCACCCCACCCGACGTCCCCAACTACGAGCACCGCCATATGCTCCGCGGCAACCTCAACGGCACCTGGGGGACACCGGCCATCGTGGGGGGCGCCAGCACCGGCCAGTCGTTCTCCTTCCCCTTCACCTACACCATTCCCGCCAATGTGGTGAACGTGGACAACTGCTACCTGGTGGCCTGGATCTACGATTTGGCCACCGAGGAGGTGATGCAGGTGGAGGAGCGCAAGTTCCGGCCCTGAGGAACGGGCCACCGGATCTTTTTGCGGGCAGGATCCGCATCGTCATCGTTCGGCAGTATCTTCACCCTTCCACCAAGACCACCTTTACCATGAAGGAGACCGGCGTGAAGATGATGGAGTTCAGCAAGGAGGTGCTGCAGAAGGTGAGCTTCGACAAGCTCCTCTTCCGGAAAGAGCTCATCAAGGCCCGCAAGTGGGTGGGCCAGCACGACCAATTGGTGCTGAAGGCATGGTGCCTGGCCACCTTCGGGCATATGTACAGGGATGTGATCCTGGAGGTGTTCCGGACCACCACGCGCAGCTGACACGCTCACCGGAGCAGGAAGTCCAGATTGCGGCGCAGGCCGGCGTACTTGGTGCGCTTCACCGCACTCCCCTCGAAGATCCGCTCGAACATCACCTCGGTGATGCCGTGCCATTCCTCCGCTGAAAGGCCCATCAGCTCCGCTTTGGGACGGAATTCTGGTTCGTTGTGCGGGCTGCTGAAGCGGTTCCACGGGCACACCTGCTGGCAGATGTCGCAACCGAAGGCCCAGCCGGCCATTTTCCCCGCGTACTCCTGCGGTATGGCGCCCTTGAGCTCGATGGTGAGGTGGCTGATGCAGCGGCTGCCGTCCACCCCATAAGGCGTGATGGCCTCCGTGGGGCAGGCGTCGATGCAGCGCCGGCAGGTGCCGCAATGGTCGGTGGCGGGCGCATCGGGCTCCAGGTCCAGGTCGGTGATCAGCTCGCAGAGGAAGAACCAACTGCCCGCGCCCTGCCGGATCACGTTGGTGTGCTTCCCCCGCCAGCCGATGCCCGCGCGCTCGGCCCACGCCTTCTCCAGCACCGGCGCACTGTCCACGAAGGCACGCAGCTCCACCGCACCGAACTGCTCGTGGATGAAGGCCACCAAGGGCTTCAGGCGCTTCTTCACCACCTTGTGGTAATCGCGGCCGTAGGCGTAGGTGCTCAACTTCGGCGCTTCGGGATCCTGTTGCTGTGGCGGCGTGAAGTAGTTGTAGGCGAGGCTGATCACGCTCCGGGCACCAGGAACCAGTTTGGTCGGGTCCAAGCGCAGGTCGAAGTGGCGCTCCATGTAAGCCATGGTGCCCTGTTTGCCCTGCCGCAACCACTGCTCCAAGCGAGGGGCCTCCTCGGCCAGGAAACCTGCCCGCGCCACGCCGCAGGCCAGGAAGCCCAGCTCATGGGCCCTGGCCTTGATCAGGGCAGCGCGTTGGCGGGGATCGGGCATGGCGGAGGTATCTCCTCGTCACTCGAACAAGCTCCCCGGCTTCACGCTGGGCACGCGGCCCAGGTGGCGGTAGGCACGCTCTGTCGCCAGACGCCCGCGTGGCGTGCGCTGCAGGTAGCCTTCCATGATCAGGAAGGGCTCGTAGACCTCCTCGATGGTGCCGGCCTCCTCGCCCACGGCCGTGGCCACGGTGTTCAGGCCCACAGGTCCGCCGGCGAACTTGTCGATGATGGCGCCGAGGATCCGGTTGTCCATCTCATCCAGGCCGTGC
>CAZLGY010000097.1:0-9369 GCA_964559165.1 uncultured Chryseobacterium sp. | reverse complement strand
TGTGGGGTCCGCTGCACGGCGGTGCCAACCAGGAGGTGATCGAGATGCTCGAGACCATCCGCAACGATGGCGGAGACATCCAGAAGTGGGTGAACAAGGCCAAGGACAAGAACGACCCGTTCCGGCTCTTCGGCTTCGGCCACCGGGTGTACAAGAACTTCGACCCGCGCGCCCGCATCATCAAGAAGGCCTGTGACGACGTGCTCTCCAAACTGGGTGTGAACGACCCGGTGCTGGAGATCGCCAAGGCGCTGGAGGAGGTGGCCCTGAAGGATGACTACTTCGTGGAGCGCAAGCTGTACCCCAACGTGGACTTCTACAGCGGCATCATCTACCGCGCCATCGGCATTCCCACCCGCATGTTCACCGTGATGTTCGCACTGGGCCGTCTGCCCGGCTGGATCGCACAGTGGAAGGAGATGGTGGAGAACAAGGAACCCATCGGGCGTCCGCGCCAGATCTACACGGGTGCCACCAAGCGTGACTATGTGGCCATCGCACAGCGAAGCTGAACGCCCAATCGGGCTTCGGCCTTTCATCTTCAGGGAAGAGGTGGCCAGGTGCCACCTCTTTCGCATTCCTGACAGCGGTTCGGCCTGTCTATGACAGAGGTCATTTACACGGCCATGGGGAGGTGCCAATTTCGTGCATGCAGACACAAGCTGCACCCATGACCATGAGCACCGCCATCGCACAACGCACGCACGTGCACCTATCTGACCTGCATTTCGAGCATACCACCTGGCTGAACGCATTGGCGTTCTACAAGGACGAGGTCGGCATCTTCGAGCGCCGGCTTGGGGAGATCGCAACGCGCTACACCGGATCTGATGTGCTGGCCCGGCTGGAGCATTTCCAGAACAGGTACATCCGTGAACGGGAGGTCATCGATGAGTTGCGCCACGACATCAAGGCACAGGAGAACGGCCTGGTGAAGGAAGCCCTCGACAGGCCGGTGGCCATCGAGCATCGCCTCTTCACCGATCATTCCGACCTGCGCGACCGCATGATCACCTTTGAGAAGCTCTATCGCGAGCTGAAGGAGGAGTTCCATCGGTGGGTGGCGGAATGGATGTAAGGAGGCCGTGGAGACACCGGTGGGAGGAGGGCCGGTGGACGGTCCTTCCCGCCGGTGGTCCCGCAACGGCAGGAATGATGAATGTCAGCGATCCATCCCCGATGACGCGATAGGTTCGCGCCGTGACCGGCCTGAACGCTGACGTACCGCCCCGGACCGCCATGTTGCAGCACGCTGCCCCCATCACCACCGTGGACCAATTGGTGACATCCCTGAAGCAGGGGCCCGGTGGGCGTGGGTATCTCGAGGTGTTGGAGCGCATCCGGATACCGGAGGAGGAGTTCATCCCCTTCTGTCGCTGGAACCACAAGCATTACACACGCACCTGCATCGCCCGCACGCCCGAATTCGAGCTCCTGTTGATGTGCTATGAACCCGGCCAGCGCACCAGCATACACGATCATGCCACCGAGGAGGCATGGGTGCGACCTGTCAGCGGTGCAGTGATCGAGGAGCGGTTCGAAGCGGTCGCGGACGGACCGTTACGGAAAGTGAGCAGTGCGAAATTGGACCCCGGCTCATTCTCCTACCTGCACAGCGGTCACAGCATACACCGGTACGTGAACCCCGCATCGGGCCGTTCCATCACCTTGAACCTGTATGCCCGCCCCCTGCAGAGCTGGAAGGTCTACGACGAACGCTCCGGCGCACAGCGTTCCGAGCGGATCGAGGGAGAGGATGGATAGTGCGGCGGGGTGCACCACCGCTATCAATGACAGGAGCGACCTGCGCGGAAGCCCGCGCGCAGCGAGCGGGCCGCTTCCGGGATAGCGTCCACGACACAAGGGCTTACTTTGCAGCATGACGCACAACCGGTTCACCGCCGAGCAGGTCTCCTCCATCTACGGCATGCTCTTCAGCAGTGCTGCGGAAGGGCTGGTGGTGGTGGATGGCAGGGGGCTCATCTGCCTGTGCAATCCCCGGCTGGCGGACCTGTTCGGCTACGGAACGGGAGACCTCATCGGACAGCCGGTGGAGCTGCTGATCCCGTTGGAGGTCCGCACCAGGCACGTTGAACAACGCATCGCCTACCAGCACGACCCCCACCAACGGCCCATGGGCAGCGGGCTCGACCTGAACGGCCAGCGCCGTGATGGCACCACGTTCGCCGTGGAGGTGAGCCTGAACCACTTCGATGTTGGAGGGGAGCGGTTCGTCATGGGGCTGGTCAGCGACGTCTCCGGACGGCGGCGTGCGGAACAGGCCCTGATGCGCAGCAATTCCGAGCTGGAGCAGCGCGTGGAGCAGCGCACGGCCGACCTCAAACGTGCGGAGCAAAGCGTGCGTGAGGCATTGGAGGCCGAGCGGGAATTGAACAGCCTCAAATCGCGGTTCGTAAGCATGGCATCGCATGAGTTCCGGACCCCGCTGAGCACCATCATGAGCTCCGTGGACCTGATCGCCCGGTACGCGGAGGGACCGCAGCGGGAGAAGGTGGAACGGCATGTTTCCAAGATCCGGGGAAAGGTGCGTGAACTGACCACCATGCTCAACGACTTCCTATCGCTCGACAAGCTGGAGCAGGGCATGGTACGCTGCAGCCCGCAGGAGGTGGACGTGGTGCATCTGTGCATCGAACTGGTCGAGGAATTGCGCAGCCTGTGCAAGCCGGGCCAGGAGATCGATTACGACCACGAGGGCCCGGAACGGGTGGTGGTGCAGGACAAACAGATGCTTGCCCACATCCTCAGCAACCTGCTTAGCAACGCCATCAAGTACAGCCCCGTGAACGAGCGTGTGGACCTGCGTACGCGGATCACGGACGGACGGCTCCATATCGCGGTGGTGGATCGAGGCATGGGGATCCCCCTGGAGGACCAACAGCACCTGTTCGAGCGGTTCTTCCGGGCGAGCAATGCGTTCACCGTGCAGGGTACCGGGTTGGGGTTGAACATCGTGCGCAAATACCTTGACCTGATGGGCGGGTGGATCGGCTTCACCAGCGAACCGGGGAAAGGCAGCACCTTTACGACCTGGATACCACAACAATTCGACCATGAAGCACATTCTGCTGATCGAGGATGACCAGGACATGCGGGAGAATACCGCGGAGATACTGGAACTCGCCAACTATCGTGTAACGAAGGCGGAGAACGGGCGGCGCGGCGTGGAACTGGCCCGCAAGGACATCCCCGATCTGATCCTGTGCGACATCATGATGCCCGAGCTTGATGGTTACGGGGTGCTGCACCTGCTGAACCGGGACCAGCACACGGCCGAGGTGCCCTTCTGCTTTTTGAGCGCCAAGGCGGAACGCAGCGATGTTCGCAAGGGTATGGAACTCGGGGCGGATGACTACCTGACCAAGCCCTTCGAGGAGGGTGAGCTGCTCAATGCGATCGAAGGCCGGCTGAAACGGAGCGACCTGTTCCGCAAGGGTTTCGAACAGAGCCTTGACGGGCTGAACGCGTTCCTGGACAGTGCACGCGGCCTGTCCGCCCTGCAGGACATCGCACGCGACCGCAAAGCCAGGCAGGTGGGCCGCAAGGAGATGATCTTCCACGAAGGGGACGACCTGCGGTCCATCTACTTCATTGACAAGGGCAAGGTGCGTTGCTTCAAGATGAACAACGACGGGAAGGAGCTGGTGACGGCATTGCATGGACCCGGCGAGTTCCTGGGCTACATGAGCGTGCTCGAAGGAGGCCGTGTCAATGAATCAGCCGAAGCCCTGGAGGACACCGAGCTCGCCGTTATACCCCGTGAAGAGCTGCAGGCACTGCTCTACCGCGACCGCGATGTGAGCATGCGGTTCATCAAGATGCTTTCGCGGGAGGTGAAGGAAAAGGAGGGGCTCCTGCTCGAGCTGGCCTATGCGAGCGTCCGCCAGCGCGTGGCACAGGCCATGCTGCGGCTGCACGAACGCTACAGCCCGGAGGAGGCCGGCTCGTTGGGTGTGCATATGAGCCGCGAGGACCTCGCCACCATTGTGGGGACCGCCACAGAATCGCTCATCCGCGCCCTCACCGACCTGAAGGAGGATGGCCTGGTGGAAGTGAAGGGCCGGGAGATCCGCATCAAGGACAAACGCCGGCTGGAGCGCCTGGCGAACGCCTGACGAAGGTCATTCAGCACTCGTTCGCGCTTGCCTATCTTTCGCCACCAACCGACCTTCACACCATGAAGAAGTATATCGGCCTTGCCTTCTGGATCGCCGCACTGCTCATCCCCTTCCGCTATTCCATCCTGGATACCGACCTGATCCTTGACGAGCAGGGACAGGCCAACAACATGGTGGGGCTCATCAGCTTCGTTGCCGTGTTGGCCTTCTTCTTCGTCGGCTATTGGCTCGTGGACAGCTCCAGGAAACCGGCGGACCACGGTCACTGATCAGCGCCCCTGCATGGCCCACATCCTCCTGCCAACGGACTTCAGCACCAACGCCCTGAACGCGGCGCGGTATGCCATCAACCTCTTCGGAACGGAGGGCAACACCTTTACCGTGCTGCACAGCTACATGATGCCGCGCAGCAGCGCCAGCACCATGTGGAGCATGGATGACGTGCTGGCCAGGGAGTCGCACGAGGCCATGGAACTGTTCCTCGCCCGCATGCAGGAGGAGTTCGGCAGCCTGAAACCCACATTGAGCGGGGCCTGTGAGCACGGTGACCTGCCCAATGTGATACAACGGTTCGCCAAGGACGCGGTCCACCCCGATGTGGTGGTGATGGGGACCCAGGGCGCCAGCGGTTTGAAGGAGGTGCTCCTCGGCAGCAATACCGCGGACGTCGTACGCAACGGGCACCTGCCGGTCATCGCCGTTCCCGAGAACAATACCTACCGTGCTCCCAAGCGCATCATCCTGGCGGACGATGGCGGTCCGGTGAACAAGCAGGCCGTGAAGCTCCTGTTGGATGTTGCACGTTGGTCCCAGGCGGAGGTGCTTATCGTACGGGTGGTGAACGAGGATACCTCGGTGGAGGAAGGTGCGAACACCATCTACGACACCCTGTTGGGAGCCATTCCGCATAGTTATCACTACCTCAGCAGTGGTGATGTGAGCAAGGCCCTGCATGACATGGCGGACCAGAACGACGCGGACCTTGTGGTCATCGTACACCGTCAGCGAGGGGTGTTCGACCAGTTGTTCCACCGCAGCACGGCTTCACGGCTGGCCATGCACACGCACATCCCCATGCTGGTGCTGCAACAACCTGCGGGCTGATGGCGGCCCGTCTTCGCGGACGTCTTCCCCTCTTCTCCTTCAAGGGCATCCAGGTGCTGGTGCACTGGTCGTTCCTGCTCCTGCCAGCCTTCGTGGCCTACACGGGATATAGCGAGGGACTTACCTGGCGCGGCATCCTGGACCAGGTGGGGCTGGTGCTCATCGTCTTCGCCTGTGTGGTGCTCCACGAATACGGTCATGCGCTCACCGCCTTGCGCTTCGGTGTGCGCACGCACGACATCACTCTGCTGCCCATCGGTGGTGTGGCGAGCTTGGAACGGATGCCCGAAGACCCACGCCAGGAGTTCTGGATCACCGTGGCCGGACCCTTGGTGAACCTGTTCATCGCCGGCCTTGCCTTCCTGGCACTGTCGGTGATGGGGCTCACGTGGCTGTTCAGTGAGCTGCGCCCCGGCCAGGGCTGGGCGGGGCTGCTCAGCTTCGTGCTCATGGCCAATCTGGGGCTCTTCCTGTTCAACCTCATTCCAGCCTTCCCGATGGACGGGGGACGTATCCTGCGCAGCGCGTTGAGCATGCGCATGCCCCGGCACAAGGCCACCCGCATCGCCGCCATCGTGGCACGCGTGTTCGCGGTGGGGTTCGTGGTGTACGGGTTGATGAGCGGGGCCTACTTCACCGCCATGATCGGCGTGTTCGTGTACCTGGCCTCAGGTGCCGAAGCCCGCCAGGTGGATCAGTTGAAGGAACTTTCCGGAGTGACGGTGCGCAGTGCCATGCGGCGGCGCTTCTGGACCGTCAGCGGCCCCACCCCCGTGCACGAGGCGGTGAACGGCCTGCTGTCCGTTGGAGACAAGGCAGCGGTGGTCACGGACGTGATGGGCTACACCGGCGTGGTGGACCAGCAGGAACTGTGGGGCCTCGTTGGCCGTGGGATGAAGGACCTTAGCCTCCGACAGATAACGCTGCGCAGACCGGAACCGATCGCCCCCGACATGGAGCTGCCCGCCGCGATATTGCCACTGCGCACGGGTGAGGTTCCGTTGATCCCCGTGGTGGAAGGGTCGGATATCATCGGCGTATTGGATATGGACGCCGTGAACGCCTTCCTTCAGTTGCGTCTGGCAGAGCAGCGAGGCGGACAGGACTGAAGGGGGAGCGAACGGCGGAGGTGTGCACGTGGCGGCTGTCCGGTATTGGAAGGCCGGGCGAGGGGTTGATGTTCGCGGCGGAACTGCCTGCCAGGACAAGCCAGTTGTTCCGCCATCCAAGATGCTCAAGGAACGCTCACCGGCAGGGACCTGCATACCATCAAAGCCGGAAAAGGTAGGCTTGTACAAGTAGCTATGGAACCCAGACCCGACCGGACCTCCCCTTACCCGACCAACTCCTCGACCCGGCGACAGGAAACCCGCCGGGTGGCAGGCCACCGGGCACATGAAGCACCAATGGATCAGAGGGGCCTCTTCCGTGGCTCATGCACGGTGAACACCCGTGAGATATTGAAGCCGAACTGGAAGCCTGCACCCTTTGATGGATCGTCGAAGGAGCGTGCCCAATCGCCGGTGGTCTCGGTTATATAGGCACGCTCGAACATTCCCGCACTGTTGGTGAAGTGCAACTGGAACACGTGGCCCCCGGTCTCTACATCGAAGCCCACGGACAATGAATTGCGGAAGTCGGGCTGCCGATCACGCAACGCATGGAAATACTCGGCATTGAAGGCCACACGCTTGCTCAACTTAACACGCCCGGCACCGCTCACATGGAAGATGTCGTTCCCATCCGAAAGGCGTTCCACAAGGTTCCTGTGCACCACCCCGGGATTCAACTGCAGCGTCACGCGTTCACTGAGCTTCCGCCCCACGATCACTGTCCAAGCATAAGAAAGCCTGTGGGTGAAAAAGTCCTCGCGCCCAGGCGAGAACCAGGGGACCTGGTCGGCCTGCAGTGTCGTCAGGCTCGAAGCAGCCACCAACGCCAACGTCACGGGCGTCCCACATCCTTCATCACACTGGCGCAGGAATTTGTATTTCACAAAGCCGTCAATGGTCTTCTGGTAGCTGCTGCGGCCGATACCGATCATGAGCCTGTCGGTGACGCCGTAGTCCAACCCCAGACGCACCGTGGCACCGTCAAGACCATACGCCTCGCGGGCGCCGCCATTGGCCGGACCAAAACGGTGGCCGATCTTGAAGTCGAGGACGCCATGCGCCGTGTTCTCCAAACTGTGGCCGTTGATCACCCGGGTGGTCTTGAAGGCCGCACTGGTGTAGACCGGGCCGGTCTCCTCCTCGCCCAACAGCTTCAGCAGGTCATCGTCCTGGGCATGAACGGGAGCCACCAACACCAGTGAGACCAGCAGCAGCAAGGAACAACGCATGGGCGGTAGCGATATGGGGGTGAAGGTCAGTGTAAGGCTCACATCTTCTCATAGCTCAGACGCACCTTCACGGTGATCTCCTCCGCTATGTTCTTGCGCACCATGCCGGGGATCTTGATGCCGTGGTCCTCAGGCTTCACGATGAAGTCGCTGGAAGCGCTGATGGCACCGGAGGCATCCACGGTGACCTTCCCCTTGGCGGAGGCGGGCTTCGTCACCCCATGGATGGTGAGGTCGCCGGTGACGGTCACATCGAAGTTGCCGGCCTTCTTCAGTTGCGCAGCGGTCACCCCTGCGAGCTTGCCCTTGAACTCGGCCTTCGGGTAGGTGGTGCTCTCCATGTAGTTCTCGTTGAAGTGCTCCTGCATCAGCGCCTTCTCGAACTCGAAGGCTTTGATGAGCACGGCGAACTGCATGGCGCCTGTGGTGGCGTCCCACACGCTGGTCACCTTGTGATTGTTGGCCTCAATGTCCTCCATGGGAGTGGCTGAAAAGAAGGCGACGTGGCCATTGCGGGTCATGTAGCGCTCCTGTGCCAGCGCACACAGCGGGAGCAGGGCCAGCATCAGTGCGAAGTGCTTCGTGTTGTTCATCGTTCCAGGGATTGTGCTCAGGGTCCAGCATGGATGAGCTACGCGGTTCATATTCAATGGATCCCTTCGGGCAAGTTTCATACCACGGCGGCGCAGCGCACCAGGACCACATCCATCAGCAGCCCTGTGCAGATACCCTTGACGGTGACCGATGCACCTGAGCGCCAATCCACCGGCACATCCGCTTCGGCGAATTCACAGGCGATACCGGCAAGCGCATCACCGGTCTCCAGCACCACGGTCACCTTGCCGTCACCGGTAGGCCCCATGCTCCGGATGATCCCGGTGACCTGAACCGCCTGTTCCGAGGTACCAACGTACTTGGCCATCGCAGCCGCCTCATCTGCGTTGAACTCGCCCAGCAACTGCTCGGCGTTCACACTGGCCGCCACCTTCAGGTCATCGGCTCCCTTGACACCGCGGGTGTATTCCAGCAGGGCGTATCCACCGGCAACCGCGGCCAGGGTGAGCCCCACATAAAGCATGGTACGAGGTCGCATGGCAAGCAAGGGTCAGTTATTGGGGGCGCCTGCACGCAGCCAACGATCCAATGCTGCGATGTCACAGGCCGGGAGCTTTCCCGAGGCCGGCATGAAGGATGGCACTCCGTCGATGGCCCGCGCGCGCAACCGCCCATTGTCCGCCTGCGCTTTCACGGCGGTGTAGCCGGTGAGGTTGGGCGCGACCGTGCCGTTGCCGTGGCAGCCAGGGGTGGCGCAATTCGTATTGATCAGGGGCGCGATGTCAGCGGTCCACGTGACAGCGGTGGTGTCGCAAAAACTCAGCGGATAGAGCAGCTCCTCCTTGTCATAGTAACAGCCATTGGTCGCAACTACCACAACGGCGGCGAACGTGAGCAGGGTGATTGGGCGCATGTTCATCGGTCAGTTGTTGGGGGCGCCGGCCTCGATCCAGAGAATGAACTTGCGCACCTCACAGAGCGGCAACCGTGGCGCGTTGGGTGGCATGGGCTCCCCTTCCGGGTCATGGGTCACCGACGAACGCAAGCGCCCATCATCAGCTACTGCACTCAGGGTCAGCCAGTTGTCAAAATTCAGCTCTCCTGAGGGATCGTTGCCGCTGTGGCATCCCAGGCAGCGCTGTTGGATGAGCGGAACGATGGTCCCGGAGAACGTCACATCGGCCGTATCACACACCGCTTGCTCCATATCCATCATGGGCGGGATGGGTG
>CAZLGY010000096.1:0-9424 GCA_964559165.1 uncultured Chryseobacterium sp. | reverse complement strand
AACCTGGGCGTGTTCACCACCCGGGGCATGCCCTTCCGGAAACTCTTCGCCCAGTGGCAGGGCAAGGCCACGGGTTACAGCAAGGGACGTGAGCGCAGCTTCCACTTCGGCAGCCAGGAGCACCGGGTGGTGGGAATGATCAGCCACCTGGGCCCGCAGATGGGCATCGCCGATGGCATCGCGCTGGCGCACAGGCTTAGGAAGGAGGACCGCTGCACCATCGTCTTCACCGGCGATGGCGCCACCAGCGAGGGTGACTTCCACGAGAGCGTGAACGTGGCCGCCGTCTGGGACCTGCCCGTGCTCTTCATCATCGAGAACAACGGCTACGGCCTCAGCACACCCAGCCGGGAGCAGTTCCGCATGGACAGCTTCGTGGACAAGGCCGTTGGCTACGGCATCGAGGGGGTGCGTGTGGCTGGCAACAACATCCTTGAGGTTCACGACACCCTGGCCAGGCTTGCAGACAGTGTGCGGGAGAACCCGCGCCCGGTGCTTGTGGAGTGCATGACCTTCCGCATGCGGGGCCATGAGGAGGCCAGCGGCACCAAGTATGTGCCCAAGGAGCTATTCGAGGAATGGGGGCGCAAGGACCCGGTGGCCAACTACGAGGCCTGGCTGATCAGCACCGGAGTGCTGTCCATCGCCAAGCGTGATGACATCCGCGCCCGCCTGAAGGACGGCATCGAGGAGGACCTGAAGCACGCGTTCGAGGAGCCTGAGCCGGAGCCCGATGCCGAGCGCGAGCATGCCGATGTTTACGCGCCTGCGGTCATCGGCATGGGCGGTGCGCCTGTCGCACTGCCCGAGGAACCCGCCATGGTCGGCGCGCCCGGGAAACGCATGATCGACGCCGTGCAGGAAGGGCTGCGCCAGAGCATGGAGCGCCACCCCGGTCTCGTGCTGATGGGGCAGGACATCGCCGAGTACGGCGGTGCGTTCAAGATCACCGAGGGCTTCGTGGAGCAGTTCGGCAAGGACCGCGTGCGCAACACGCCGCTGTGCGAGAGCGCCATCCTCGGTGCTTCGCTGGGCCTCAGTATCAAGGGCATGAAGGCCATGATGGAGATGCAGTTCGCCGATTTCGTGAGCGAGGGCATCACCCAGATCTGCAACAACCTGGCGAAGATGCACTACCGCTGGGGGCAGAACGCCGACGTGGTGGTGCGCATGCCCACGGGGGCGGGAGTGGGCGCAGGCCCCTTCCACAGCCAGAGCAACGAGATGTGGTTCGTGAAGACGCCGGGCCTGAAGGTGGTGTACCCCAGCAACCCCTACGACGCCAAGGGCCTGCTGATGACCGCCTTCGACGACCCCAACCCGGTGATGTTCTTCGAGCACAAGGCGATGTACCGCAGCATCAACGGTCCCGTGCCCGAGCAGCCCTACAGCATCCCCTTCGGCAAGGCGCGTGTGGTGCGGGAGGGATCCGCGATGAGCATCATCACCTATGGAATGGGCGTGCATTGGGCGGTGGAAGCGCAGAAGGTGACCGGCATCGACGCCGAGATCGTCGATCTGCGCACCCTCGTGCCGCTCGACATTGCGACCGTCATCGCCAGCACCAGCAAGACGGGGAAGGTGTTGCTGCTGCACGAGGACACGCTCACCGCAGGTTTCGGTGGCGAACTCGCGGCCATCATTGCCGAGCATGCCTTTGAGCACCTGGACGCCCCGGTCGTCCGTGTGGCCAGCTGGGATACGCCCGTGCCTTTCGCCGTTCCGCTGGAACAGGGGTTTTTGCCAGGGAAGCGGCTCGCCGAAGCGATGGAGCGACTTGCCGCCTATTAACGCCGAAGCCGGTCCGGCCACATGGCGGGCTCCGCTCGGGGAATGAGCGTCCGTGCGACCTGGTCCGCCTTCTGCGGGTCGTTCTCACCTTGGCTTCACAATGCCGGGCTTCAACGTGCACGCCCATGCATGGCGAACCGCATATCTTGTGACCAAATACGTGGTGAAAATGACCCGGACATTCCTCACGCTGGCTCTTATGGCCATGGTCCCCAGTGTCGCCCTGGCCCAATCGTCCTGCGCTGAAGCGCTCGAAGTATCCTATGGCCAGCACGCTGTGGCTGCGCTTTCAGGCGCTCCTCCCACGGTCATCTGCGCCGGCAATCCAACGGCCGCACAGTTCGGTGCGTGGTACCGGTTCACAAGCGACGTGGATACCACGCTGGTGGTTTCAACGGCGGTGAGCGGCCTGCCTTATGTGGATACCCGGCTGCATATCTATGCGGGCTCCTGTGCGGGATTGGTCTGTTACGCGGGGGACGATGACACCGGTCCGGGCTACAGTTCCATCAGCACGTTCGTGGCGATGGCGGGCGTTACCTATTACATCGCGTTCGATAGCTATTGGACGCCATCGGGCTTTTCGTTCACCATCACCGGTGTCAATTCGGTCGACCCTCCGGAAGGAACGGTCGCCTTCCTTACCATGAGCATACCCGGGGCCGGGAGCATCCAGGGCGTGGTGGACATGAACGGGGATGGCTTGGATGACGCCGTGGCCCCTGGGGCGTCCAGTGTCACCATCAGTTACCAACAAGCGTCCGGCGTGTTCAACACGACCACCATCCTTACACCGCAGGCGGATCATACGGCCTCCTGGAGCTTCGCCGCTGGCGATATGGATGGCAATGGCTTCAACGACATGATGTACGGCGGTGGCAGCGGGGTCACGTTCATGCGCGCCAATGCCACGGGCACCGCCTACAGCGAACTGTCCTTCCCCCAGTACATCTTCAGCCAGCGGACCAACTTCGTTGATGTCAACAATGATGGTCACCTGGATGCATTCGTATGCCACGACGTGGATGCCAACGTGCACTTCATCAACGACGGTTCCAACAATTTCTCCTTCGTTCAGGGTGGCCTTGGACAGACCTGTGGGAACTACGGTTCCATCTGGACCGATTATGATAACGATGGCGCTGTGGACTGCTTCGTGGCCAAGTGTGGGTGCGATCCGGTGGATCTGTTGATGCGCAACAACGGTGACTACACGTTCACCAGCATGGGTGAGAGCCTGGGTCTGGCCGATGGCCACCAGAGCTGGAGCAGCGCTTGGGGCGACTTCGATAACGACGGTGACATGGACATGTTGATCGGCAGCAGTTCCGGCATCGTTCACAAGCTGATGGCCAATAACGGGGATGGGACCTTCACCAACGTCACCGCAGGATCCGGGTTCGATGTGTACGCTGGCCAGAGCATCGAGTGGACCGCCCATGATTTCAACAATGATGGCTACGTCGATATCCTGGGTGGTGGAGCCCTGCACTACAACAACGGCGACATGACCTTCTCCTCCGATGCCGCTGCACCGGGCAACGGGCCCATCGGTGACCTGAACAACGATGGGTTCCTGGACATTGCTGCAGGTTCTAACATGCGTGTGAACCAGGGTAACGACAACAACTGGGTCAAGATCATCCCGGTGGGCGTCCAGAGCAACCGTAATGGTATCGGGGCCCGTATCGAGGTCGTGAGCGCCTTGGGCACCCAGATCCGGGACGTGAAGAGCGGTGACGGCTTCTCGTTCATGAGCACGCTGTTCGCCCATTTCGGTCTGGGCGAGGATACCGCCGTGGAGCTGGTGCGCATCAAGTGGCCCAGCGGTATCGTCGATGAGATCGCAGCACCGGACATCAACACCACGCTCACTGTCATCGAGGGTATCAGCACCGGCATTGATCCATCGGAAGGTGCCGCTCTGGTAGCGTTCCCCAATCCTGCCAGTGACCTGGTCTCCGTTCAGGGTGCTTCCTTGAATGCCCCGGTCTTGGTGACGGATGTGACCGGGAAGCGCGTCATGGAGGGTCGTCTGGCAACCGGAGTGCTGTCCGTATCAGGACTGGCCCCGGGGGTGTACCAACTGACCGTGATCGATGGTTCAGCGACACGTTCGCTGCGCTTCAGCAGGCAGTAACGCTCCGCGTTGTGTACCCGACGACCATCCAAGGTGATGTCGCTCCCAGTGCGGCGCACTTTTTGGGCGGTGAGCCCGCTATCCCATATCTTCGTCCGGAAAGTCCGGCCCACATGCGCAAGCTCTACTCCGTTGTTCTCTTGTCCGCGGTTCCCTTCACCGCCAGTGCCCAATTGGTGATCAACGAGCTGGACTACGACCAGCCCAGCACCGATGTGGCAGAGTTCCTGGAGATCAAGAACGTGGGCAACGTACCCTTCGACCTCCAGAACCTCACGGTGCTTATGGTGAACGGATCCAATGGAGGTGCGGCCATTTACCAGAACATCACCTCAACCGCCTGGCCGACGCTGGCGCCTGGGGATTACTTCGTCATCTGTGGAAATGCGGCCAACACCCCCAACTGTGACCACGTCGGGCCTGCTGCCACCAACCTGATCCAGAACGGAGTGCCGGATGCCATCGCGTTGGTGAACAATACCACCAACGATACGATGGATTTACTTTCCTATGGTGGTGCCGTTCCGGGCTATTCAGAAGGTGATCCCACCACGGCTTTGGATGTGAACATGGTGGAGGGACGGAGCCTGAGCCGCTGGCCGGATGGTGTGGATACCGATGATAACGATACGGATTTCCGCCTTGGCTGCAGCACTCCCGGTGAGCCCAACAACGTGGATCCGGTGAACTGTGACATACCGAGCGTTATCAGCGAGGTGCCCGTGCCCACCGGTTTCCTCGTTGTCATGGACCCTGTCCGCGATGTGCTTCAATTGCAATGGACGGTGGATAACGGTCGTCCCGTCAATTTCGAAGTGTTCAATATCGCAGGCTCACGCCTGGCCGGCCGACAGCTTTCCGGTGGTCGCCCTGCCGTATGGGAAATGCCGTTGGCATCGCTTCGCGGACAGCTCCTTTTGGTGCGCGCCAGCAGTGGTGATGCTCAGCAGGTGAAGCGTATCGCGATACCCTGATCGGGTATACATCAGGGGTGCGTCCGCGCAGCACGACTTATCAGCTTACGCGTCGTTGATATCCTTTGCATTTCATTATAATGCACTGATATTCAATTGGTTCGCCACATTGGCCCCGGTCCCTGGCCGTGCTGATCAAAACGCGTGTGTTGGTAATCGTTCGCAGGTGGGGCCGCTGTTCCGGTCGGGCGCGTCGGACCTTGGCGGCATGACAGCGGCGGTCTTCGAAGCACGATGGAACCGGATCATCCGGTCACGCGAACAGGGGTACGAAGAGTTGAGCGATTTCCTTGGTCGCCATGCCAATTATGGGCCCTTGGTGCGCTGTGGCCTCCTGCGGCGTCGCCAGGAGGACAGTGAATACCAGCGCTATAATGGCTATCTGCCTACAGAGCGCGGTGCCGAACACCTCCTGTACATCCCTGACAAGGAGTTGATCCTCGTAAGGCCTGAGAAAAGCGCCTCTCTGTACCTGGCACTTCAGTCCGATCCCGCACCGAAGGCGGTGTTCAAGGCCACCTATGCGGAGCCCAGCGGGAAGCAATTCGATGCGGTCAAGGAAATGCGCCTGAACGCTGGGCGCGATGTATGGCGCGTACAACGCGCCGATGAACTCGAAAGGCGTCTGCTGGCCGGATACATGGACATCCGCCAATTCACCGTACGCACCGGTCTGGGTGAAGGAGCCCTCCTGCGCGAAGGGGTGTGCGTTGCCCGTGCCGAGAAGCCGCACGACCGCGCGTTGCCCTTTGAGGTGACCGCCAAGGGTGCGCACCTGTTGGAGGTTGCTGATCCGTGGGAGCTACTTCTCGTGAAGCCGGGGATGGAACTTCCGCTGTTCGAGGTGCTCGATCCTGAGCGGGCGTCCTACTGGTGTACCTTGCCGTAGAACGCTGCCAGCGTGCAGGGCATGGTTCCGGACTCCTGCTCCACCCCGATGGGCACCTCCACGGACATGAAGGCCAACTGCGCGTTCATCTTCTCCAGCGACGCAGTGAAGCGGTAGGTCTTGGGCTTTTTCATGTGCCCAGGTGTTCATGTGCCCATAAGCCCATGACCCGAAGTTCTGCCAGCTATCCGTGGCGCTGGCTCGGCTTGAAGGCGTAGCTCCGCAGAAGGCCGCATTTGGCGCAACGGAACGCGGTGATCGGGAAAACCAGCCGACCGCTCAGCTTATGACCGGTGAACATGCTGTCCTCTGTTTTGCCTTGCACCCACGCGCTCTGGTCCGTGTAGATGGCATTCCAATCATCTGGGATCAGGCCCCAGGTTCCATGTTCACCTTGCACTCCGGACATTGCGGGACCTTCGGGTTCGGGTAGCGTGAACGTGTGGGGCTCATCCTCCAGCTTTTTTGGCTTTGTAGCCTTTCTCCGCAAGAAATGCCATCACCTTGTCGCGGTGGTCCCCCTGGAGCAGGATCACGCCATCCTTGGTGTTGCCGCCCACACCGCACTTGCTTTTCAGCGCGCGGCCCAGGACGTCCAGGTCGCCGGGCTTGCCCACGAAGCCCACGATGCGCGTCACCTCCTTGTTGCCCTTCAGCCGGTCCAGGTGGATGCGGAGGTCCTGCTGGGGCGGGGGCAGCGTGGCGGGCTCCCGCTCGGTGCTGAGGCCCTTGTTGGTGCTGTACACCAGGCCACCGAGGTCGGAGAGGGTGGGGCGCTTCTTCATGCTTCGTCCGCCGGAGCTTTAAACGGAGGCGGTGGGCAAATTTCGGTGAATGGCTGGTTGTGAATGGTCAATGGTGAATGGGAATGCCATCGGGGTGAGCGCTCCATTCGCCATTCACCGCACTCACTGCCACCACGTGATCAGCGGCCGCGTCATCTCCAGCCCGAACAGCTGCCACCAAGCTTGCCTGCCGCGACGCTCAGCGCGCCAGGTACCCGCCGTCCACCGCGTAGTAGCTGCCGGTCACGAAGCTGGACTTGTCGCTGGCCAGCCAGAGCACCAGCTCGGCCACCTCCTCGGGCCGTCCGAGCCTGCCGATCGGGTGCATCGCCGCAATGCCCGTGAGCTGCTCCTCGGTGAGGTGCTTGGTGAGCAGTGGCGTGCGGATGAAACCCGGCCCCACGCTGTTCACGCGGATGCCTTGGGCTGCGTACTCCATGGCGGCGTTCTTGCTCAACCCTACCACCGCATGCTTGGCCGCTACGTAAGCGCTGGCCCTCGCGAAGCCCACCTGCCCCAGGATGGAACTCATGTTGACGATGCTACCGCCGCCGCTCTTCAGCATGGCGGGGATCTGGTAGCGCATGCCGTAAAAGACCCCGTTCAGGTTCACGTTGATCACCTGTTCCCAGCCGTCCAGCGGATAGTCGCCCGTGAGGGCTGCTGGTCCACCGATGCCCGCGTTGTTCACCGCGATATCCAGTCGGCCATACGCTTGCAGTGCGATCTGTACCTGATGCTCATTGTCCATGGCGCGGCTCACATCCGTGCGCACCACAATGCCGTCACCACCCAGCTTCTGCACGGACTTCAGAACGCGGTCGGCGTCCTCGCCCACGATGTCGCTCAATACCACGTTGGCGCCTTCCCTCACAAAAGCCATCACGCACGCCTCGCCGATGCCCGATCCAGCCCCGGTCACCAAGGCGACCTTTCCCTTCAATAGTCCCATTTTCAATGGTGTTTGATGCCCTGTTGGGGCGTTCTCCTTTCTCGGTCAAGGTAGATGTGCCGTGCCCGCCTCACCCTGATGTTCGTCAGGTGGACAGGCGCCTGCCCACTACTTTTACGGCACTAACACCGCATCCAATGCCCGGCACAGAGCTTTTCGGAGAAGAGGAGAAGAAGGAAGTAATGGACGTGCTCAATACGGGCGTGCTGTTCCGCTTCAACCACGATGTGCAACGCCAGGGCCACTGGAAGGCCAAGGACTTCGAGGCCGAGGTTGCCAGGTTCTGCGGCGCGAAGCACGGGCTGGCCGTCAGCAGCGGCAGCACCGCCGTGAGCACCATGCTGGCCGCGTGCGGCGTGGGTTACGGCGATGAGGTCATCGTGCCGCCCTTCACCTACATCGCCACCATCGAGGCCGTGATGCTCGCCGGTGCCCTGCCCGTTTTCGCCGAGATCGACGACACGCTATGCATGAGCGCCGAGGGCATCCGCGCCGTCATCAGCCCCAAGACCAAGGCCGTGCTGCTCGTGCACATGTGCGGCGCTGCGGCCGACCTGGACGGGATCATGGCCGTGTGCAAGGAGCACAACATCCAGCTCATCGAGGACAGCGCACAGGCCCTGGGTGGCAGCTACAAGGGGCGCATGCTCGGCACCTTCGGCCGCATGGGCAGCTTCAGCTACGACTTCTTCAAGATCAACACCTGCGGCGAGGGCGGCGTGGTCATCACTGACGACCACCAGCTGTGGGACACCGCGCAGCAGTTCGCCGACCATGGCCACGACCACATCGGCAACAACCGGGGCATGGAGCAGCACCCCATCATGGGCACCAACTTCCGCATCGGCGAGATCAACGCCGCCATCGGCCTGGCCCAGACGCGCAAGCTGCCCTACATCCTCGCCCAGCAGCGCAAGCACAAGGCCATCATCCAGGAGCGCCTCGGCAGGATCCCCGGCCTGCAGTTCCGCCGCCACACCGACGAGGCCGGCGACAGCGCCACCTTCTTCCACCTGCTGCTGCCCAGCGAGGCCGTGGCACGCGCTACGGTGAAGCTCTTCGCCGAGGCTGGCATCCCGCACGGCTACTGGTACGACAACATGTTCCACTACATCAAGCAGTGGGACCATGTGAAGAACCTCAGCATGCCCTACAAGCTCGTTGCCCACGAGCTCGGCCTCCCGCAGGACCTTAAGACGATGAAGTTCCCCAAAAGCGATGCCGTCATGAGCCGCCTCATCAGCTTCAACGTTCGCGTCACGTGGACGGTGGAGGAGTTGGATGCGATGCTCGTGAAGATGGAAGCGGCGGTGCGGAAGGCGATGGAGGGGGTGGCTGCCTGAGCGTTCAGTTCAGCAGGCATACCCACATCCCTCCCGCGCACAGCAGGAAGTAGGGCACCAACGAGGCCGCTCCCGCATAATCCTTCGCCACGCGCTGGCCGAAGAAGAGCAGGGTGATCGCCAGCGCGCCCAATGTGCAGCCCCACGCGCCGAGGGGGGCATCGCCGTGCAAGGCCATCATCACCAGGCCGATCAACGCGCAGGATCCAGCGGACAGCTCCATCGCTGTGATCGCCGGCAGCATGAACGGCACCATGCCTTTCAACGGCGACTTGGCGAAGTGCTCCTTCATCCAGGTCATCTCACCCTTCCAGTTGAAGGCCTTGTCCAGTCCCGATTGCAGGAAGAGGATGGCCACCATGCCCGCGAAGGCCATGCGCAGCAGGTCGATGCCCGTATGGCCGAAGAGGAGTCCCGTTTCCATGGCGTGAAGGTGGGAGTTCTTCCACTACCTCACACGCCTTTCCTTTGTAACTCATTCAACGGTCGGCCGATCATTTGATCGTCTGATCGTTTGATCATCCGATCGACATGCAACTGTTCCGCAACT
>CAZLGY010000095.1:0-9461 GCA_964559165.1 uncultured Chryseobacterium sp. | reverse complement strand
GCAAACTGCTCAACACCATTAAGATTGTGCAGGAGCGACTGAACCCCAACTTAGACATAGAAGGCATCTTGCTCACCATGTACGACACCCGCCTGAGGCTCTCCAACCAGGTGGTGGAAGAGGTGAAGACCCATTTCCAGCAGCTCGTTTTCGATACGGTCATCCACCGGAACGTTGCGCTTGGCGAAGCCCCCAGCCACGGCCAGACCATCATCATGCACGACGCCAGCAGCAAGGGCGCGGTGAATTACCTCAACCTGGCGCGTGAGATCCTGCAGAAGAACAGCCTCACCCGCATCCCGGAAAGTGAGCGCACCCTTGCGATACCGGACGAACAATGACCAAGAAGAAAGGAGGATCCCAGCACCGACATCACCACCCGCTCCGAACCCGTGACATCGGCACCCCGCAGTGCCGGCCCCATCGGGGTCATTCCGGTGGCGCACATCGAGCCGAACCCCTTCCAGCCACGCATCCATTTCAGCGATGAGGCGCTGGCCGAATTGGCGCAGAGCATCAGCGAGCTCGGCATCATTCAGCCGGTCACCGTGCGCAAGGTGGGCTATGACCGCTACCAGCTCATCAGCGGGGAACGACGCTTCCGTGCATCCCAACTGGCCGGTCTGCATGAAGTACCCGCCTACATCCGCATCGCCAACGATGAGGCCATGCTGGAAATGGCCTTGGTGGAGAACATCCAGCGCGAGGAACTGGACGCCATCGAGGTGGCCATCAGTTTCCAGCGCCTGATCGACGAGGTGAAGCTGACCCAGGAGCAACTCAGCGAAAAGGTCGGTAAGGACCGCGCCACCGTGGCGAACTACCTCCGCCTGTTGAAGCTGCCTCCCGAGATCCAGCTTGGACTGCGCCAGCGCACCATCGGCATGGGCCATGCACGCGCCCTCATCGGTGTCAGCGACCCGCTCAAGCAGGTGGAACTGTATCACCGCATCGTGGAGAGCCAGTTGAGCGTGCGCGCCGTGGAGGACCTCGCCCGCACCTCCCTGCCCAAGGGCATGAAGAGCGCTGTGAAGCCCGGCCTGCGACCCAACAAGGACTTGAGCAAGCAGCTGGCGCAGCGCTTCGGCAGCAAGGTGAGCGTGAAGCAGAGCACCGAAGGGAAAGGTCGGATCGAGATCCCCTTCAAGAGCGAGGAGGAGCTGCGCCGCATCCTGGCGGTCCTGGGGTGAGATGGAGGGGCTGGGTCGGAGCGTTGGGGCTTTGCGGTTCCGGCATCGAAGTTGCTTTTACGCTTATCGGTCGAGGTCCATGACCGATCTTTGGGGCCGTGCGTGCAGTGCTCCTCCCCTTCCTGCTGATCACCAGAATGGCTGCGGCGCAGGTGGCGCCAGACAGCGCGGGCATCGCCGTTGCAGACACACTGATCGTCGAAGCCAGCGCTCCGGAGCGGTCGGAGGCGCGTGACACGCTGGACTGGCGGCAACGTCATTCGCCCCGCAAGGCCACCCTGCTCAGCGCCCTTGCTCCAGGTGCTGGCCAGATCTACAACCGAAAGTACTGGAAGGCCCCCATCGCATGGATCGGGCTGGGCACCTGTGTCCATTTCATCCAGGAGAACACCCGCGAATACCGTCGCTACAAGGATGCGTACATCGCACTGGCGGACGGTGATGCCGCTACAGTGGATGAATTCAACGGGCAGTTCAGTGCCGCACAGGTATTGGAGGTCACCGATACCTACCGGCGATGGCGCGACCTGAGCTACATCGCCTTCGGCCTGGTATACATGCTCAACGTGGTGGATGCAACGGTGGATGCGTACTTCGTACGGTTCGATGTGGGAAGCGACCTCAGCCTGCAGGCTGCCCCATCCATGTACACCACCGGGTTGGGCGCGCCCGGTCTAACGTTGGCGCTCACACTTCGCTGACCCATGGCATCCCTCCGCATCGCACTCTATGGCACCGGCCGCATGGGAACCGCCATCGCCGCCACCGCCCAACAGCGCGGCCACACGGTGGTGCTCCGCGTATCCTCCTCGAACGCTGGCACCCCGCCGGCTGGCGTTGACGTGGCCATCGAATTCTCGCGACCGGAAGAGGCGCTGAACAACATGCGCTTGTGCCTTGCCGCAGGGGTGCCGGTGGTGGTGGGTACCACTGGCTGGTATGACCACCTTCCCATGGTGAGGGCAATGGTGGCCGAGCATCATGGAACGCTGCTCTGGGCAAGCAACTTCAGCATCGGTGTGAACCTGCTGTTCCAGGTGAACCAAATGCTTGCAGGACTGATGGACCGGCAACCCCAATACCGGGCCGACCTGCTGGAGGTCCACCACGTGCACAAACGCGATGCGCCGAGCGGAACCGCATTGACGATGGCCCGCGACATCGACCTTGCTCACCACGGCTACGAGGGCTGGCAACTGGACGGTGACACCAACGGCCCACGCCCCTCCCCCCTGCCGATCCGGGCCGTGCGTGAGGACGAGGTACCGGGAACGCATGAGGTCACATGGACCAGTGCCGAGGACCGCATCAGCCTTCGACATGAAGCGTTCGGCCGCACGGGGTTCGCCACCGGTGCGGTGGTCGCAGCAGAGTGGATCCAGGGGCGCAACGGCCTGTTCACCATGCGTGATGTGCTGGACATCCAGTGACCGATGGGGACCGTTCATCACCGCGCCGCAAGGCCTCCGTTCACACCATTTCACGATCCACCAGTGCCCTACCTCGCTTCATCTTCGCACCTTCGTTGAACCTTCGGTGAACGCTGCATACCTGACGACATGATCCCCTACCTGTTCCTGCTCGCCTACCTGCTGGTACTCGTGGCCAGCCTCTGGAAGTTGTTCCCCAAGGCCGGAAAGCCCGCATGGGCCGCATTCGTGCCCGGTTACAACCTGCTTGTATGGCTGCAGATCACCGGGAAGCCGTGGTGGTGGATCATCCTCTTCCTCGTGCCCGGGGTGAACCTGCTGATGCTCATCATCATGAACGTCAACATCTCCATCGTACTGGGGCGCCGCGACTTCAAGGAGTACGTATTGATGACCTTCCTACCCTGGTGGAAGGTGCCCGAGACCTGCTTCGCGCAGACCACCTATGTGGGCCCCATCCCCGTCGCTGAACGGAAGCGCGGCATGCTTGCCCAATGGGGCGATGCCATCCTGTTCGCGGTGATCGTGGCCACCGTGTTCCGCACCTTCACGTTCGAGGCGTTCACCATCCCCACACCGTCCATGGAGAAGAGCCTGTTGGTCGGCGACTACCTCTTCGTGAGCAAACTGAGCTACGGTCCGCGGATGCCGATGACACCGCTCACCTTCCCCTTCACGCACCATACGCTGCCCCTCACCTCCAGCACACCCTCGTTCGTGAGCTGGTTCAGCCAGCCCTACAGGCGGCTGCCCGGGTACGGAACGCCGGAACGAGGGGATGCCGTGGTCTTCAACTTCCCCGAGGGCGATACCGTGGTGGCCAACTTCCAGAACCAGAGCTACTACCAGCTGGTGCGTGAACATGGTCGGAAAAAAGTCCAGGACCCCGCAGCGCGGCTGCCCACCATCGACGACCGCGGCCGCCGCGTGATGAAGCCCACGGGCGGGATCCTGGTGCGACCGATCGACAAACGTGAGAACTACATCAAACGCTGTGTCGCGGTCGCAGGCGACAGCGTGCAGGTGGTGCACGGCGTATTGCGTGTCAATGGCCAGGACCAGCCCATCCCCGTTGATGGGCAGTACGCCTACGAGTTCGAATTGAAGAGCTCCTTCCGGCAGGACATGCTCAAGAAGCGCTTCGACATCTCACCCAGTGATGTGTTGGACAATGGCCGCGCCGCCATGATCCCCATGAGCGAGGCTGTTGCCGCCCAGGTCGGGAAGTTCGACAACGTGGTGAGCATGCGGCGACAGGACCACCCCGAAGGGTTCTACGATAGCTACGGCAGCTGGCCCATCTTCCCCAACCATCCTGATTTCCACTGGACCGAGGACAACTTCGGGCCCATCTGGGTGCCCCGCAAGGGAGGCACCGTGGCGCTGAACGCCCGCACCCTGCCGCTGTACAGGCGTGCCATCACGCTCTACGAGGGCAACGTGTTGGAAGAGCGCGATGGTGTGATCCTCATCAACGGTTCACCGGCCACCTCTTACACCTTCGAACAGGACTACTACTGGTTGATGGGCGACAACCGTCACCGGAGCCAGGACAGTCGCTTCTGGGGCTTTGTTCCGCACGATCACGTGGTGGGCAAGGCCGTATTGATCTGGTTCACCAAGGACCCATACACCGGTATCCGTTGGAAGCGCCTGTTCTCCGGTGTGCGATGATGGCATGAAGTTGTTCCGGCAGGGAATTCGACACCGTTGCCCCTGCGGTCGCCATACCTTGGTAAGCCGAAAGAACATCGGCACCGTCGGCAAGGGCCCATGAACGACATCCCGCACACACCCCCTATGACGCCAGGACCGACGCCTGCTCCAGCCATGCGGATGGGATATCTGGCCCTGTGGATGAACATCAGTGCGGCCTTCGTCCTGGCCTCATGTGCGCACGAAGACCACCAGCCGCCCCAACCACCGGCCGCGCCCGCCACCACTTACGATACGATCTTCCCGCTGGACTATTTCCCTGCCTTCCCGGGATCTTGGTGGCGCTATCTCGATGCCACCGGAGACACCGTCACGTTCAGCACCGACCCCGACTACCGCAAGGACGCCTACACCATCGGGGAGGCGGCATTCCTGTCGGACACCGTGCTGGTACCGGTCCACAACAACATCCCCATCTGGGGCTATCTGGCGCACACCGGTCCCATTTCACACAGCGGTTCCTATCCGTTCACCCGGATGGTATCGGACTCGCTGCCCGTGAATTCGAGCTGGGTGGTGGCCGCTTGGGCCGGAACGCAGGTAAGCAGGCGTATCGTGGCAAGGGATACCACCGTGGAAGTTCTACAGATGGAGCACCACCCCACCATCGTGGTGGAGGAGTATTTCTCCGTGGGTCCCCCCACCTACACCTGGACGACCAGGCGCTATTACACCAAGGATGTCGGCCTGGTAAGGGAGGATACCTGCAATGCGTCGGGCGCGGTGGGGAGCCGGTTGCGGCTGGTGGATCATTTCATAGCACAGTGACAGCCGCTGGACCGCATGGGCACTGACCGGAACACTCCTTGCGCCCGCTGTATGCTGTGTGCCCCCCTTGGTTGACCCGATGAACATTCGGATGCTGGAGCGCTGGCGAGCATTGGGCGAGTGGTGGTGGAGCCTGCTGCTCGCCGTTGCGATCATCGTTCTCGTCCACGTGGTGCTGGTTCGCTTCGTCGTGGTGGAGAACACCAGCATGTACGCCACCTTGAAGCCGGGAGACCTGTTGCTGGTGGAGCGCTGGCCTGTGTGGACGGGGTTCGGGCGGGGGAGCATCGTGGTGTTCCGCGATCCGTTGAAGGATGGAACGTCCCCCGGGCGGAGGCCCTTGATGGTGAAGCGGATCGCGGGAATGCCGGGCGACCGGGTTCAGTTGGAGCGCTCGCTGCTGAAGGTGAACGGGGTGCCTGTTCCAGCTCCACCCCATGCGACCAGGGCACATCTGATACGACTTCGGGCCGGCACCGATGGCGCCGATATACATCGCTTGCTGGACCTTCCGATGCTATTGGGTTCCGGGGTGCGGAGCGTGCTCGAAGCACCGCTCAACGACAGCCTCGTCGCGCTGGTGCGGAACTTTCCGGGTGTGTTGGATGTGGCCCCCATGCGACCCGCCACGGGTGCGCCGCGCCATATCTTCCCCTACAGTGAGCGCTTCGCCTGGAACGGCGACCACTATGGTCCCATCACCGTGCCACGCCGGGGCGACACCCTTCACATCGATGCCTCGAACCTGCCCCTCTATGACAGGCTGCTGACGGTGTACGAGGGACAACGCATCACCCATTCCGGTGGCACGCTGTTGCTGGATGGGCGACCGCTCAAGACCTACGTGGTGAAGCAGGACTACTATTTCGTGCTCGGCGATGGACTGCACAACAGCTCCGATTCACGCTACTGGGGGTTCGTACCCGGGGATCACTTGGTGGGGCGTGCACGCTGGGTCATCACAGGCGTAAGCGGCGATGGCGTTCGTACCGGTCCCCGGCGCCTTTGGTGAGGTGGGTATCTTTGACACATGCTGTTGCGTTCGATCCCGTTGTTACCGGTACTGCTGTCATTGCACGCGTGCAGCGGTCCTTCAGGCGACCCCTGCACCACGTTCTTCAGCCCCTACCCCGATCATTATGCCGGGGTGGAACGCACCAGGAACAACGCGCGCTTCCTGGATGCCATGGCGCCCTACCAGGCGCAGGACTACCCAGCGGCGGCTGCATCCCTCGCGGACTACGTGCGGGTGACAGGTGCGAACCCCATGGCCCGTCTGTACCTTGCAAGCTCCTTGCTGGCCATTGGGAAACCCTTCGAAGCGGAGATGCACCTCGATGTCTTTGAACGGAGCCGACTGAGGGAGGCACGCGATGAAGCCGAGTGGTATACGCTGTTATGCTGGGTGTGCAGCGACCAGTACGACCGGGCGCTGCCGGAGGCCCGTCGGATAGCGGACATGAAGCTCCACTCCTACGCGCGGCAAGCGGAGGCTCTCGCTAAGGCGCTGGACCGGTGAAACAGGGGGATGCCGTGCAGCGGTTGAAGGCGGCCTTCCGTGGAAGCCTGCCCGGACATGATGACCTCCTGCGGATGAGCGGCTATCCGCGACCCGACCACGGGGCCGTAAGCCGCATGCGACCTGCCCCCCGCGAAAGCGCGGTGCTGGCGCTGATCTACCCGCGTCACCAGGAAGCGCATGTGCTGCTCATGCTGAGGCCGGAATACGATGGGGTGCACAGTGGACAGGTGGGCTTTCCGGGCGGGCGCCGCGAACCGGATGACGCGGACCTGCTCCACACGGCGGTGCGGGAATTCCACGAAGAGACGGGGGCGGTCGCTGCACCACTGCAACATCTGGGGTGCCTTACGCCGGTGTACATTCCGCCCAGCAACAGCCTTGTAACGCCGTTCGTGGCGGCCGTGGATGAGCTGGGGACGCTGTCTCCGGACCCGCGCGAGGTGGCGGCACTCATCGAAGCACCGCTCGCACTGCTGCTGCACGACGACACCCTCCGTATGGGCGATCGTCACGTGCACGTGATGGGCCGAACGATGCGGGTGCCCTACTTCGCTGTGAACGGCCACATGGTATGGGGGGCCACCGCCTTGATGATCGCCGAACTGAGGGCACTGCTCAGCGGCCGATCTCCTGCAGGAACCGGGCATTAGGGCGCGCCGTGGTGCCGGCCTCGTGGAAACCGTCCCGGATGCCGCGTACGAAGTACATCGCGATGCTTCCCTTGTTCTTGGCCGCCACCTCCCCCCGCGACTCGCAGATGAAGCGGTCCTTCACCAACTGGTAGGTGGCCTCGCTGATGTTCACCTCGCCGGCTTCCCCACTGCTCTCCAACCGGCTCGCCGTATTCACCGTGTCCCCCCAGATGTCGTAGGCGAATTTGCGCCGGCCCACCACACCTGCCACCACGGGGCCGCTATGCAGTCCGATGCGCAGCGCCCAGGGTGTCCCCCCCTTCTCCACCCTATCCTTGCGCCATCGTTCCATCAGTTCGCGGACCTCCAACGCGGCAAGGACACAGGCAGCAGCATGATGTGGATCCTGCACAGGAACGCCTGCAGCACACATGTAGCTATCGCCGATGGTCTTGATCTTCTCGATGCGGTACCGGCCCACGATCTCGTCGAACTTGATGAAGCACTGGTCCAGCTCGTTCACCAGCTCCTCCGGGGTCATGCGCTCCGCAGCCTGCGTAAAGCCTTTCATGTCGGTGAAGAGCACCGTGACCTGCTCATGGCGCCGGGCAGTGGCCTTTCCCTTGTCCTTGAGCTCCTCGCTGATCTCCTTGGGCAGGATATTGAGGAGCAGGTCTTCGATGCGCCCCTTCTGTCCCTCGATCTCGCGGGCCTGTGCCACCACCTCCGCAGTGCGCTCCTCCACCTTGCGTTCCAGCACCAGGTTACGCATTCGCAACTGGCGCTCCCGGAGCTTGATATAGCTGAGCAATGAGGTACCGATGACCAGGGCGAGGGCGGTGTAGAACCACCAGCTGCGGTACCAGGGGGGATGGATGGTGAAGCGCAGTTCGGACGGCTCGCTCCAAAGGCCGCTGCGGTCCATGGCCTTCACCTTGAAGGCATAGGTGCCGGGTGGCAGGGCCGGATAGGCTGCAATGGTGCTGGCGGTGATCGGTTGCCAATCCTCCTCCAAGCCTTCGAGCATGCTGACATAACGCACTGCGTTGGGATCGCTCAGGGCCACGCAGCCATACCGGATGCGCACGTTCCGCTCATCATGGTCAAGGCTGGCCTGTTCGCCCAAGGGACGTTCCTCAAGGTTCACGGTCCATCCACGGATGGTGACCAGGGGGGCCACATTGCGTTCCAGTTCCTGTTCGTTGCCCACTCGTGTGGCACCGTTCACCGTGCCGAACAGGACGCCACCATCGCGGAGGGTACACGCTGCATTGGGCTTCACCTCGATGCCTGTGAAACCGGCGCGTTCGGTGAATGCCACGAACCCTTCCTGCTCATAACGCCACTTGTTCAAGCCCTTGGTGGTGCCGATCCACACATGGCCCTTGTCATCGGTCGCGAGCGCCTTGATCACATTGCTCAGCAGTCCGTGTTCAACGGTGAATCGCTGCACCTCCCGGCCATCCTTCAATACCACGATGCCCTGGCCTTCGGTACCCACCCAGATGCGTCCTTCGTTGTCCTGCGTGAAGCATGCGGCCGAGAACGCCCGACCCACATCGATGCGCGTGGCGCGGCCGTTATCGATGCGTGTGATGCCGCTGCTCTTGCTTCCTACCCAGATGGCCCCGTTGCGTTCGCGGAAGAGCGCGATCACATGCTTGCCGGCCAGACCATCCTCTTCACCGTAGGGGGTGGGCACCGTGCCACCGCCCGGCAGGTAACGCCACAATCCGTTGACACTCCCCACCCACAGTTCGCCGGGCTGCCCCACCTCCAGGGCGGTCACACGCAGGTCGGCCAGGCTTCCGGATACCTCGATGGCCTCCTGTGAACGCCGCGACCGGGGATCATAACGCAACAACCCACCGCCCTCCGTCCCCACCCAGACATACCCCTTGTCGTCCTCCTTCAAACAGCGGACGAAGTTGCTGGTAAGCTGCCCTTTCTGCGCGGTGATCTGCTCCACCAGCCTGCCCTGCCTGTCGAGTACCACGATGCCGGCATTGGTGCCGAACCATGCCTGTTGGGCGCGGTCCTCCATCACCGCGAACACCTTGGCATCCGTGAGCCCTTCCGCTTCACCGTACGAGATGAACCGATCACCCTTGAAGATATCCAGGCCGCTCTCGTACAGGCCGATAAGCATGTTGCCTTCCCGGTCCCGAACAAGGCATCGGATCGCACGGCCGTGAGACCCATT
>CAZLGY010000094.1:0-9505 GCA_964559165.1 uncultured Chryseobacterium sp. | reverse complement strand
AGGTGCGCGCGTTCTCGCGCACACGGTCGTAGCTGATGAGTATGTCACCGCTCACACCTGTGCCGGTCTGCCCGTCGAAGGTGATCACATCGGTGTAGTCGTCGTGTCCCAGATAGCGCTGGTTGTATTCCAGCAACGCGGCATCGCTCAGCAGCACGTAGGTGAGCTCGTTGATGCCATGGCCGTGATCGCGTGCCACGGTCATGAGCCAGCTCCGCAGGGTCTCCTTGTCGCGAAAGGCGTGGGGAACGCCCGCTGCCTTGAACGCGATGGTGGCCATGGTGCCTACTCGTTGGCGGCGTCGATGGAGAAGGCCATGGTGACGGTGGCCCCCTGGTCTTGGAACTCCACCTCCTCCGCCAATGCGCGCATCAGGAACACGCCGCGACCGTGCGGTTTCTCCAGGTTCTGCGGGTCTGTGGGGTCGGGCAGGTGGTTATAGTCGAAGCCGGGGCCCTGGTCCTGCACCTGGAAGATGATGCGGCCATCCTTCACTTCGTATCCGAGGGACACCTGCTTGGTGGGGTCCAGGCGGTTGCCGTGGTGGATGGCATTGTTCACCGCCTCGGTGAGGGCGATCAGGATGTTGCCGTAGCGGCTCTCGTGCACGTTGTGTGCGGAGCAGGCTTCATCGATCAACTTTTCGGCAAGGGCGATGTTCTCGGCCTTGGCGGGGAAGTCGATGCGCTGGGTGAACTCCATCTCTTGGGTCGATGCTCCCATGGCTTCAGGGTCGGTCAAAGGTACCGAAATAGGCGTTGACACGATCGCGGTAGTACGGCTTCAATCCCGGGGGGACTGTTCGTAACAGTTCGGCCTCGCGCGCACGCTGGCGTTGTTGCTGGAAATAGCGGGCTGGGTCGGGGGGGGGCTGGTCGCGCCCTTCGTTGCTGGTGCGTTTCTGGTCCAGTTCGCGCTCACGCTCGGCCTTCTCGTGCTCCAACAGGCGTGTCATGATGTCCTGCTGGCGGCGCAGGGTCTCTGGGGTGATGTTCCTGTTCACGATGTCCTTCTCGTTCTTCTCCATCTCCTCGGCCAGCTTGTTGATGCCATTGCCTGCGCCACTGCCGTCCTTGTTCAGTTCCTGGGCCAATTTCTGCATCTCCTTGCGGATGGCGGCCTGCTGGGCGGCGAGGTTGGCCAATTGCTGGCTCATGCCAGGCATGCCCATTCCACCGGGGTTCTTCTCACCGGGTTTCTCGCCGGGCTTGGGGCCCTTCTCCATGGCCTTGCGCATCTCTTCCAATTGCTTCTGCAGGGCCTGTTGTTGGGCCTTCATCTTGGCCATGCTCGGCTTGTTCCCCTTGCCATTGCCGCTGCCACCGGGCTTGTTGCAGTTGCCGCTGCCGGGCATGCTTTGCGCCATCTGCTGCTGCATCTGCTGCAGTGCCTCGTTCAGCAACAGGGCCAGGTTGTTCAGGCTGGTCATGGCGTGCTGCTGCTTGTCGGCGGCCATGGGCTTGAAGCGTTCATTGGCACGCGCCTCGCCCAACAGGCGAGTGGCCTCGTCCATGTTGCCGTTCACCGCCGTCATCTCGCGGTTCACGATGGCCTCCAACTGGGGCACCCGCTTGCTCAGGGCATACAGGCTATCCTCGATCACCTTGGCATCGTCGCGCAGTTTGCGCTGTTGACGCCCGTGTTGCACGAAGCGTGGGTCGCGCACCTGGGTACCCTGCAGGGCATCCATCAACCCCTCCTGCTCGAAGCTGAGGTGTACGATGTTCTCCAACAGCTGGCGCAGCGCGTCCATGTCCTCCTCCTGTTGCTGCTGCTCGCTGTTCTGCATGGCGCTCTTCATCTGGAAGGCCAGCTGCTCCATTTGTTCGGCCGCCTTCTTCTGGCTCTGGCCGGCCTTCTGGTTCTGCTTCTTCTCCAACTGTTCGCTGCTCTTCTGTTGCTCGTCCTGGATCTGCTGTTCCTGCTCGTCGGTCTTGGGCAGGTCCATGGGGGTCTCCAGCTCGCTGTTCTTCTTCTCCAGCTCGTCCATCTCCTTGCGCAGCTCGTCCATCTCCTTGTTCAACTCGGCCTGCTCCTCCTTCAACCGTTCCTGGTCGGCCTTGCCCTCTTCGGTCTTTTCCGCCAGTTCCTCCTGCTTTTCCGCCAGTTCCTCCAACTGCCTCGCCAGGTCCTCCGCTTTCTGTTCCACCTCCATGCGCTTGAACTGTTCCAGCGCACGGTCCAACTCCTTCTCGATGTCCTGCTGGTCCATCTTCATCTCCTGCAGTTGTTCCTGCAACTGCTCCTTGTCCACCTTCTCCATCAGCTCCTCCACCTTGCGGTAGAGTTCCTTCATCTCTTCGCTCAGCACGTTCTCGAACAGCTGCTGCACTTGTTGCTGCTTGTCCAGGATGCGCTGTTCCTGGGGGTTGAACTCCTGCCGACGCTGTTGGTCCTCGCGCAACTGTTCGCTGTTCTGCTCGATGCGCTCCTGCAGTTGTTCCTGGCGCTGTAGTACGTTCTGCAGCTTCTGCTTGTCCTGCCAGGAGAGCTCCTTCTTCTGCATCAGCTCGCGGCGCAGCTTGTCCAGCTCCTGTTGCAGCTCCTGTGCCTCGCGGATGTTCTCCTTCAGGTCGCTCTTGAGGGCTTCGCTCTGCTGCTCCTGCTGCCTGGACAGTTCCTTCAGCGTGGGGGCCTCGAACACCTGGGTGCTGCTGCGGGCGCTCTTGCTGCCGTGCACCCCGTCGTTGTCCCACACTTCGAACCAGTGCTCTACGCGGTCGCCGGCCTGGATGTTGAGGTCGTAGAGCTCCCAGCTGTGGAAGAACTCCTGGCGGGTCTGGCGCGCATCGACGGGGAGCTGGAAACTGCCGCTGCGGCGATCGGGGGGCACGCTGTCCCCACCGCTTGCGAAGCGGTAGTGGAAGAGCAGTCGCTTGAAGCCATGGTCGTCGCCCACCTCGCCCCGGTAGAAGAGGCGCTTGAGGGCGGTGCTGTCGGTGCGGGTCTCCACCTGGATGGTGGGGTGCAGGTCGGGGATCACCTCCAGGCGGTATTGCAGGCTGTTGCTGGCGGCGCGTGCACCGGCGTAGGGCGCCATACGATAGCTGTGGCTGCGCAGCAGGCGGCGGTCGGCACGGAAGGTGCTGGTGCCCGCATCGGTGGCCGCGGGCACCAGGGTGTAGGTGCTGTCATCGAAGGCCAGGTCCAGCCGGTCGGCACTGCGGGCGCGCAGGGTCCAGGTGACGCGCGTGCCGGCGGGCACGCTCAGGTCGCCGCTGTTCTCCACCGTGGTGGCCGGCAGCCCCAGGTAGGCCGGCGGTTCCAGCAGCAGCTGCAGGTCCAGCAGGAGCGGATCGGCCACCGTGTGCAGGGTGTAGGTGGGACTGCGGAAGCCCTCGGCCACGAAGGCGAAGTCCGTGGTGTCGCGCACATTGCGGAAGCGGTGGCTGAAGCGCTGCCCGTCAACGCGAACCAACGGTATGCGCTGCCCGTCCACCTCCACGTCCACCTGCTGGGGGATGGCGCTGCCCTCGATGCCCAGCATCACCTCGAAGTCCTGCTGCTCGGCCACGGTAAGGCTGTCGTTCAGCAGCACGAAGCGGAAGGGGGCTTCGGGCAGGAATTCACTGCGGTGCTCCAGCAGTCGCTTGGTGGGCCCGGTGATGAGGCTGGGTGCGGCGAAGAGCAGGATCAGCAGGACGGCCAGCGGAGGCAGGGCATAGCGCAGGTGGCGTGTGTTGCGGCGCAGGTCGATGGCCTGGGCGAAGGGCACCGGTGCCAGTTCACGGCTGCGCTGGGCGATGGCCGCCTCGATCAGGGCGCGTTGGTCGGGCTGCTGGCCCGCCATGGTGCGCAGTTGCAGGGTGTTCAGCAGCTTGTCCTGCACTTGTCCGAAATGGGTGCCCACGATGCGGGCCGCCTCGGAATGGTCGATCACCGGTCCCAGCCGCTGGCGCTTGAGCAGGGGCATGGCCACGAAGCGGCCCAGGATCACCGCCATGGTGCCCACCGTGCCCCAGAACAGCGCGGTGCGCACGGTGGTGCCGAAGTGGCCCAGGTGTTCCAGCAGCGCTGCGGCAAGGAAAACGACCACCAACAACCCCATGCTGTACAGCGCACCACGGATGGCCTGGTCCGCGTAGTACTTGCGGATGAATCCATCGAGCTTGGCGATGAGCAGGTCGTAGTCGTTCCTCATTCCACACGTATGCTTCCAACGCGCGTGCGTCAGGCAATGTTGCCGAACAAAGCTACGCTACCGACGGCCCCATCAGGGCATCGGCGGAGGGGCGCATCACTCCACCACCACCCGTGCCTGCCATCGCAGACCTTCCTGACCCTCCACCAGCAGGATGTAGCTGCCCGGTGCAACATTGGCCGCAAGGTTGTGCTGTGTTGTGCCACCGGGCAGGGTGAAGCGTTGCACCTCCCGTCCGCTGGCATCCACCAAGCGGCCTTGCCCGGCTCCCGCTCCAGCAGGCAGGGACATGGTAAAGCGACCATCGCTGGGGTTCGGGAACACGTGCAGCGGGAGCGTTCCCGCCACCTCCGCCACCCCCACAGTGCTTAGCACGTAGGTCACGGTCACGGTGCAGCCGTTGGCATCGGTCACCGTAAGGGTGTAAGTGCCGTCCGCCGGGGCGATCAGGAAGGGTTGGTCGCCGCCGATGGGCTGGCCATTGGTGCTCCACGCGTACGAGGTGAACACATTGGGCACGAACAGGGTGAGGCCGTCGCGCTCGATGGTGACGGTGGGGCAGATCACGGCGGTATCGCTGACCGTGCTGCACCCCTGTGCGCTGATGGCTTCCGCCCACCACAGGCCGGCGCTATCGGGCAGCAGGCAGGGTCCGCTGGCATTGGGCACCGTGTCCCCGTCGTGGAACCAGACATAGTTCACCAGGTCATCGGGTGTCGCGCACAGGGTGCCGGTGGCTTCGTCCTCGATCAGGCTAAGGTCAGGAACTGCGAATACGGTGACCGTATCGGTATCGTTGAAGCTCTGTTGTACCTGCAGGTTGATGCGTACGTTGCCCGTGGTGCCGCCCGCCACGTTGAAGAAGGTGGTGCCGAGGCTGCCGGCGGGCAGGTTATAGGTGCCCAGCAGGTCGTTCTGGCTCACGGCGTCCTCATCGTAGAAGCTGATGGAGTAGGGTGGCGTATCGAGCACCAGGCCCAATCCTGTCCAGGTGGCGGTGGTGCTGTTGTCCACGGTGCTGCTCGTGTAGGTGTTGCCGCCGCCATCGGTGAGCACGAAATAGGGGTCCGGCGTTCCCGTGCACCCAACGAACGGTACATCCGGTTCCTCCACATCGCCGCACCAGTTGTCGTTCACGCCGGTCAGTATCAAGGTGTCCAGCACAGGGGCGCTGATGGTGGTCTGCAGGCTGATCACGTGGATGCCCGGGGTGGTGTAGGTCTGGGCGGGCGGAACGGCAGCGGTGCTGGTGCTGCCGTTGCCCAGGTCCCAGAGGTAGCTGGTGATCTGCGGGCTGCCGTCGATAAGGGCTTCGAAGCTGGCGGTGACGCTGCCGCAGCCGGCGGTGGGGCCATAGGTGAAGCTTGTGTTGCCGCCACTGCCGGGCAGCACGTTCAACAACAGGCTGAAGGTTTGAGGCACGTTCAGGTTGAAGCCACTGGCCTCCACAGAGGCAAGAACAGCGATCTCGATGGCGTAGGTTCCGGCAATGAGGGGGGTTCCGCAGACACGGGCACAGCCATAAGCGTTCTGCGGTGGGAAATAGACGCTGCCGGGTGCGTTGGTCTCGAAATCAAGTCCCAGGGGCAATCCTTGCACCCCGGTTACGGTCATTTGCAGGAAATTGACCGCAAATCCGGTGCCGGGGTCCGTGAACGAGGGCGGCAGCCAGAAGGTGAGATCGGCCTGGTAGGGCTCACCTGCCGTTGCGTCGGGCGGTGCGCTGGGGCACAAGGTCGGGAAGGCGGGGTCGGATACACAGGAAAGGTCCGGGATACAGCCAGGGCACTGCGCATGCAGGCAGTGGAGCAGAAGCAACGCGGGGAACAGCAGGCTTGTGCGTAGAGTGCGTGTCATGTGATGGAGCGGCCGGGAAGGGTGACCGTGGGAAAGATAGCGGATGGTCGCGAACCTCCCCAACGGGGTCGGTGGCCTGTTGTGTTGCGGCGAGCGATAAGGAGGTGCCGGCCATCCGACCTGCAGGTCGGGTAATTGGAGCGACGAGGCCTATCCTCAATCGAAAGAGGGGTTTCAAAGACCACCAGGTCGCCCGATCCGGGAATGTCCAACAGGCGTTAAGGGGACACCAACAGCGGCCAACTCACGGGGGTTTCAGCACCCCGCAACTGCAGCACGTGGCATCCGGCAGCAACACCCCGCAGGTCCACGTGTACAGGTTCTCCACCCCGGAGGCCGGTGAGGGGTCGTTGCATCCAAACGCCGCCCCGCAGGTCCATGCCCACGAGCACCGCGTTCGGTCCGGGTGCTTCATCCCAGACCAGGGTCACCAGTTCCGAGGCAGGGTTCGGCTGCATGCGGGGGCGCGGTTCCGGCAATGGCGTGATACCAACGCCGGGGAGCTCACCCCCAATGGTGGCCGTGCACCCTTGCGCGTTCAACACGGTGACGCTCCAGGTGCCGTTCAGCGCGGGCACACAGCTGCTTGAAGCGTCGAACGGAGCATTGTTATACGTCCATGCCACGCTCAGGGGGTCGGTGACGTCCACGCACAGGCTGTCGCCGGTCGTGTTCAGCAGTAGCGCTGGTTGGAAGGGTGGCAGCACTACGATGGTGTCCTGGTGATCAAAGGCCTGCACGGTCACAAGGGACACTTCCAAGTTCCCTTGCGTGGCGCCTTGGGCGAACGGGATGATACCGGCCGCATCGACCGTGATCGTGAAGGTGCCAAGGGTGTCGTCGCCATCGAAGAAGGGATCCTTGTCGATGAGGGTGAGCTCGTAAGGCGGGGCATTGAGCAATAACTGCAGGTCGCTCCAAGAGGTGCTCATGGCATCGTTGTCCACGGGGGCTGTGAAGGTGGCTCCGGCCGCATCGCGCCAGGTGAAGAAGAGGTCTGGAGCGCCGATGCATTGCCCCAGCAGCAGTGGTTCCTCGATGTCGCCGCACCAATCGGTGTTCACGCTGTTCACTGAGAGGCGCTCCAGTCGTAATGCACGCAGCTCGGTACGCAGGTCCACCACCGTGGTGCCGGGATCGGTAAGCTCCAGTTGCAGGGTGGGTCCGCTGGCGGTGCCACCGGGGAAGCTCCAGGAGTAAGAGGGGATAAGTCCTGCACCTGATATCAGGGCCTGCAGGTCCACCGTCAGCGGGGCGCATCCCGCCGGGGGGCTGAAGCTGAACCCGCTGTTGCCCCCTGTGCCGGGCACCACGGTGAGGCTGAACCCAAGGCTTTGCGGCACAGTGAGCGCGATGCTGCCCAGCAGCACATCCGCATCCACGCTCACCGTGGCAGTGAAAGTGCCGGCGAAAAGCGGAGCGCCGCAAATGCGGACACAGCCATGTGGAGCGTCCTGTGGGTAGTAGATCTGGTCCGGGGCATCGGTCTGGTAGCTGAGCCCCAAAGGCACCCCGGTCACGCTGGTCACGCGGACCTCCTGCACGCTCACCGTGAAACCGGTGTTGGGGTCTGTGAAGGTGGGCGGTATCCAGAACGTGAGTTGTTGGTCGTAGGGTACGCCCACCTGTCCCTCGGGCGCCACCGCAGGGCAAACAGTGGGGAAGGGGGGCTCCGCAAGACAGGTGCCGTCGGGCGTGCAGGTGCCGCACTGTGCTGCCAGGCCGCTTGCCAGCAGAAGGGCCGGGAGGGGAAGGAGGTCGCGCAGACGATGCATGTCCCTGCAAGATAGGATGGTATTGAGCATCTTGACACAATGGACCGTAGCCTGCCAGATCGATACATTTGCTGACCCATGGCCAAAAAGAACGCCCTCATAGATCCCACCATCCTGGCGTTGCAGGATGAACCGGATGCACGCCAATTCGTGCTGAGGGTGGATGGCCAGCGTGCACGGGTGGAATACGACCGCGATGGTGACCGCATCTTCCTCACCGGTATCGATGTGCCCAAGGACCTCGAGCAACGTGGGGTGCGCGATGTCATCATGGTGAAGGTGTTGTCGCTTGTGGAGGAGAAGGGGTGGAAACTGGTGCCCACACACCCCGCCATCAAGGAGTACCTGCGTGCCAACATCGTCTGGCAGCGCTTGCTCTTGAAGGGCGTTCAATTGCGCTGAAACTACACGGATGCCGCGCATCCATGGAAAGGGTGTAGCGGCTATCTTGGCCCACCGACGAACAGGACGGGGTCCTTGTTCGTTCTCCGAACCGTCCATCCAATGATCGCATCATGCGCAACCTACGTTCACTCGCTTTAGCAATCACCGTTCCGGCACTGATCGGGTCGGCCATCGCCCAATGCACACCCGTGCAGTGCATCGATCAATTACCACCTGAAGGTGGACTTTGCCCGGCTCCATCGGTCGAAGGGTTGGTCGCCCAGCCATATGATGATGTGATCTCCTTCTATGTGAACAACGCCTGCCTGCCTGCCACGCTCTTCGATCCCACCCTGACAGGTGTTTCGGTGCGGATCACGCAGCTGGCCGGGTTCACTTTCACCAACCTGCCTGCCGGGCTTTCCGGTGCCGCGAACCAGGCGAGTTACGCGTCGCCCTCATCCGGGTGCATCCGGATAAACGGAACCCCGACGCAGGCGGGTGTCTTCTCGGTGTCCGTGAACGTTCTGGCCAATGTGACAGCGTATCCGTTCTCCACCTCGTGCGGAGGGTTCGGATTGCCCCAGAACAACAATCCTTTCAGCTATCAGCGCGAACTGGTGGTGCTGCCCGATGCCAGCTTTGTGGGACCCGATCCCGAAGTGTGCGTGGTGGACCCTGTTGTCCAGCTGGTGCCTACCGGAACACTGGGAGGTACCTTCAGTGGTCCGGGTGTGGTGGGCGACCAGTTCGATCCCGCGCTTGCAGGCGAGGGCATCCACTCCATCACGTACACGGTGAGCGCCCAACAGGGTGCGGCCATTGCCCCGGCCACCAACGCCTCCTCCATCACGGTGGAGGTCAACGCCGACTGCCTGGTGCAGTGCCTCGCTGATGCCGGCTCCTTGACCGGAGGAGGTACCCTCTGCCTCACCAATGGCAACGCATCGCTTGTTGCCGCCGCCGATGGGAACAGCACGGTCCCCGCCGGCTACACCACCTTGTACCTGCTCTCCGAGGGGCAGGACCAAGTCATTATCAGCGCCAATGCAGTCCCCTCGTTCGTGGTGACCGCACCCGGAAACTACACCATCCACACCATGGTCTATGACCAGACCTTGGACCTGAGCAATACGGAGTTCGGCATCACGGAGGTGAGTGAACTCGTTGCACAGATGATACAGGGTGGTGGTACGGTATGTGCCAGCTTGGATGTCACCGGTGCTTTCTTCCTCGTGGAGGAGTGCACCCCGGTGTGCGATGCGGATGCGGGCACGCTATCGGCAACAGCTGCCACGGTGTGCCTTGACCAGAACGGACAGGCGGTGGTGAGCGCCACGCCCGACAA
>CAZLGY010000093.1:971-9676 GCA_964559165.1 uncultured Chryseobacterium sp. | reverse complement strand
CAGCACCTTCATGCTCTGCCTGCTGGCGGAGATCTACAGCACGCTGCCCGAAGTGGGCGACCCGGAGAAGCCCAAGCTGGTGCTCTTCATCGACGAGGCCCACCTCATCTTCAGCACCGCCTCCAAAGCGCTCCTGGAGCAGATCGGGACCATCATCAAGCTGATCCGCTCCAAGGGGGTGGGAGTGTACTTCTGCACGCAGGACCCCGGCGACGTGCCCGAAGGCGTGCTGGGCCAGCTCGGCCTCAAGGTGCAGCACGCACTGCGCGCCTTCACCGCCAAGGACCGCACCACCATCAGGAAGACCGCGCAGAACTACCCCATCACGCCCTTCTACGACGTGGAGGAGCTCATCACCTCCCTGGGCATCGGCGAGGCGCTCGTCACGGCGCTCAGTGAGAAGGGCACGCCCACGCCGCTTGCGCACACCCTGTTGCGCGCTCCCGCCGGTCGCATGGACATCCTCAGCCCATTGGAGATCGACGGGCTCCTGGCCCGCTCGGTACTGGTGCCGAAGTACAACGAGGTCATTGACCGCGAGAGCGCCTTTGAGCTGCTGGAGCAGCGCATGAACGCCGGCGGGGAGGCCGCCGAACCCGCCGCGCCGGCACCGGGCAAGGGCAGCACCAAGCCGGCTGCCAAGGAGGTGGGCACCCTGGAAAAATTGTCCAGGAACACCATGGTGCGGCAGGTGGGGAACACCGTGATGCGTGAACTGGCCCGCGGCCTGCTGGGGGTGCTGGGCCTGCGGACCACCGGCCGCCGCCGGTGAGGCAGGCGAGTGGTGCGCTGCGCACCCACGGCATGCCACCCCCTGCCTGGAGCAGGAAACAGCGCCGCACGAAGCACGAAGCCCTGCCATACGATGGCAGGGCTTCGACAGCAGGAGGGACGCGCTCAGCGGCGGTTCAGATACACCATCACGTAATACAGCAGGGTGCCGATGGAGCCGATGGCGGCCACCAGGTAGGTGCGTGCGGCCCACTTGAGGGCATCTGCGCTCATGGCGTGCTCGCTGCTGGTAACGATGCCGCGGTCGGTCATCCAGGCCAGCGCCCGGTTGCTGGCATCGTATTCCACCGGCAGGGTGATGATGCTGAACAGGGTGGTGAGGGCGAACATGATGATGCCCAGGAGCAACAGTTGCGGGAAGGAGTTGACCAGCAGGATGCCGCCCAGCAGCACCCACTGCATCCATTGCGAGGCCACGCTCACCACGGGTACCAGCTTGCTGCGCATCTCCAGCCATTGGTAGGCGGTGGCGTGCTGCACCGCGTGGCCCACCTCGTGCGCGGCCACAGCAGCGGCAGCGGCGTTGCGGGCATGGTACACCGGTTCGCTCAGGTTCACCGTGCGGTTGGCGGGGTTGTAATGGTCGGTCAGCTGGCCGGGCACGCTGATCACCTTCACCCCGGAGATACCGTGGTCCCGGAGCATCTGTTCGGCCACCTCGCGCCCGCTCATGCCATTGCGCAGCGGGGTGCGCGAATACTTCTCGAAACGGCTTTTCAGCTGTTGGCCCACCAGCCAGCTTACCAGCATGATGAGGCCCGCGATCACATAGGATCCGATCATTGTTCGTTCAGGTTGTTGTGAGCGTTACTGTACAAACGGCCTGCCGGGCGTGGTGTTCGGACAGAACGGCAGAAGCGTGGCCTGGCAGACTGCCGATGCTACGGGGCCGGGCCTTACTCGCCGGCGGCTTCTGCCTTTTTGATCTCCTGGTCCAGGATCGCATCCAGCACCTTCAGTTCCTGCTCGCTCATTTTGGCCTCGGTGCGGGCCTGCTTCTTCATGTAGCGGAACATGGCGTTCTTCTTGATCTCGTAGGCCACGTAGACGGTGTAGTCCTTGGTGGTCTCGTTGAAGTAGGTCTCCTCGCCGATCTTCCGCAGATCGGCCAGTTCGGTGTTCATCACCTCGCGGATCAGGGTCTGGAACTTATCGGCCACATCGGCGGCGTTGGCGTTCTCGGTCTGTCCGAGGTACTGGTCGGTGACGGCACGGATGTTGGTGCCCGCCTGGGCGGCCACCTGGTTCTTGGCTTCGATGTCGGCCTTGCCGCGGGCGATGTTCTGCTTGATGCTCACGCCCATGCCGGTACCCCGGAACCATGCCGCGTTGCTCTCGTACTTGCTTCCGGTGAAGGGCTGCTTCACCTTCACGCCAGCCGGCGAACCGGTGCTCTTGCAGGCGGCGAGGCCGATCACCAAGGAGGCGGCGATCAGGAGTGGGGAGGGTCGGAGGTTCATCGGGGTCGTTCAGTTGGAAGGAACAAAGAAAAGACCGTGCCACTATTTCCATGCACGAAGCAAATGTGCGGGCCGGGGAACGGGGGGCGGAGCGTTGGGCACCTGAACGCCAACGGAGCCACGGGGTATGACGGGCATGACCATTGTCCTTGTGATCCCTGTGAATTGGTGCATCTTTCGGAAAATTACACTGGTCATGCGCGCGCTCAAGACCATCCTCATCATCGTTTTCGCCGTTCTGGCGCTCCTGATCATCCTTGGCCTTGCCGGTCCTGGCAGCTATCGTGTGGAGCGCGACACCACCATCGGCGCCACACCGGAGGAGGTGTACCGGTATGTGAGCATGCTGGGTCGCATGAAGGAGTGGGGCCCCTGGCAGGAGATGGACAAGGACCAGGTGCACACCTTCGAAGGCACCGATGGCACGGCAGGCGCCGTATGGAAATGGGAAGGGGACACCGTGGGTACGGGCAGCCAGCGGATCGTGGCATTGGACCCCAACAGGAGGGTGGAGTGCGAGCTCCTGTTCGTTGAGCCCTTTGAGTCGCGCAGCACTGTGGCCTTCGATCTGGAACCGCGTGGCGACAGCACCCGCATCGTGTGGAGCATGTCCGGCGAGAACGGACCCATGGGCCGCATCATGGGGGTGTTCATGGACATGGAGCAGATGATCGGCAGCGACTTTGAACGTGGGCTGGCACGGTTGAAGGAGGTGGTGGAGCAAGCCCATGCCGAAGCAGCGGCCGAGCGTGCGGCCAATACCGTGAACGGATACCTGATCGAGTTGGTGGAGAACGGAACGCAGGTGTATGTGGGCACGCGCAACACCAAATTGAAGTGGGCTGCGATGGAGGCGTTCTACGGGGCCCAATTCGGTGCATCGGCGGCTGCTGTTGCGGCGGCCGGACTGGAACTGGCGGGGCCGCCCAGTGCCATTTTCTGGGAATGGAACGAACAGGACCGGACCGCCGACCTCATGGCGGCCATGCCCGTGCAGGGCGACAGCACCACGTCCGTGCCGGGCTTCACCACCCACGTGATCCCCGCCGGCCGCATGCTGAAGGTGGCCTATTACGGTCCCTACGATGGGAGCATGAACGCGCATCTGGCGCTCGACCGGTACATCAAGGACAAGGGCATGACGCAGGGTGGCAACGTGATCGAGGAGTACGTGACCGATCCGATGGCCGAGCCGGACACCGCCAAGTGGCTGACCTACATCTATTACCAGGTGAAGTAGCCGCAGGGGTGCATCTGCGGGACCGTGCCCCGGGGCTTTTGCGCCCACGATCGTTCACAGTTGGCCTGGGTGCCGGGAAGGAGCGTCGTGTGGAACGCTGACCTTCGCTCCATGCAATTCGCCCTGGCCACCTACCGGCTGCGTTTCATCCATCCGTTCGGTACCGCTCATGGCCTGCGCGATGGGACCGATGCTGTCTTCGTACGGCTCATGGCGGCAGGGAACACGGGTTACGGAGAGGCTACTTTGCCTCCATATCTTCCATATGATCAAGTATCTATATATTCCGAATTAAACAACTACTGCGATCGGGTTGGTGCCTGTGCGATCCATGCGGAGGGACTTCCGCCGGAGGCAGATGGGCTGTCGCCACCCGCACGCGCGGCGCTCCAGATGGCGCTTATAGACCTCAGGGCGAAGGAGATGGGCTGCTCTGTTGAAAGCATGTTGACAGGTTGTGGAGAGCCTGTGGAGAACGCCCTGGCGATGGTCACGTTGGGTCATTCCGAAGTGGCTGACATTGACCGGAAACTTGGCGATCTGCCGCCAACACCGGTATTGAAGGTGAAGTTGGGGGCCGCGAACGATGCGGCGGTGCTCCGCCATCTGCGGCACCGCACGCGCGGCCGGTTCTTCCTGGACGCCAATCAGGGCTATACCACGGTGGACCAAGCCATTGCGGCGGTGGAAGCGCTCGGTGCGGATCGGGTGGTCGGCCTGGAGCAGCCGTTCGCCAAGGACCGTTGGGACCTTCACAAGGTGCTTCGCGAGCAAATGGAGGTGCCTGTGTACGCGGACGAAAGCGTGCAGGGCATGGCCGAGCTGGAGCGAGCTGCCGAGGCGTTCGACGGGGTCAACCTGAAGTTGATGAAGTGCGGTGGGCTTGACGTGGCATGGTCCATGGCGTTGCGGGCACGTGCGCTGGGTCTGCGTCTGATGCTCGGCAGCATGAGCGAGAGCTCTCTTGGCTGCGGCGCGATGCTAGCGTTGCGGGGCCATGCCACGTTGCTGGATCTGGACGGTCCGTGGTTGCTGGCCAATGACCCGTTCGTTGGGCTGCGGATGGTGGCGGGCAGGATGGTTCTGGAAGGCAGCACCGGCATCGGCGTTGAAGCCCGTCCGGACACCGGTCTCGAGTTCACCCATATTGGCGCATAATTTATATTATGTTAAGTTGTATTTCTCTGGTGCCCAGTCATTCAGGTGGCCCCCTGTGTTCTCAAGGATCACGCTCGTCCGTGTAGCCGCGAGGGTCTCCCAGCCCGTTCCACGACGGACCAGCGCTTCCGTTCACCCCACGGCACTGCACCAATATTCCCTGCCGCGTTCCTACCAACCTTCCCGTTACCGCAGAACGACGAAGGCCGGACCTGTCCGGTCCGGCCTTCGCTCATGACGCATTCGCCTTACTGCCCCAGTTTCGCTTTCATCGCAGCGAATTTGGCCTGCTCGTTGGTCTTGGCATAAAGCTTCATCAGCTGCTGCATGGTCTGCCTGTCCTGGGCGTCCAGTTCATGGGCCTTTTCAAAATACGGAACAGCCTTCAGGAAGATCTCGTCCGCCTTGGTCTTGCACTTGGTGTACTCCGTGTCGCTCTTCAGGGCGTTGCATTTCTCGTATTCGTAAGCCGCCCTGTTGTTGTACAGCACGCCGATGTTGAAGTAGGCGTCGAAGTACTTCGCATCCTTCTCGATGCTGGTCTTGTAGGCGGCTTCGGCCTTGTCGTACCATTGGTTCATGGCCGCCTCATCCTTCGCTTCGGTCGCCAGTACTGCTTTCTTGTCGAACAGGCTGCCCTGCACACTGTACAGGACCGCATTGCCAGGGTCGGTCTGGATGGCCAATGCCACGCTCTTCTCCGCATCCGCTGCACGGTCGGCTGCCAGCAAGCACGTCATTTCATGGAGAATGAGCTCCTTGTTGTCGGGAAAGCGGCTGCGGCCTTCCTGGGCACTGGTGATGGCCCCATCCAAATTCCCCATCCGCTGCTCGAGGATCGAGATATCGAGATACACCTTCGGTTCGCTGTACCCTACGGCGATGAGGTCGCGATAGCGTTGCACGGCCATGCCGGCATCGCCTTTCGCCTCATAGGTTATCGCTGCGTTCAGGATGGCACCTGTGTCCACCTGCCCGAACGCCTTGGCGATCCGCTCGGCCACGGCATAACGGCGGATGGCTTCGTCATAATTCTTGGCCATGAAGTCGTCGTTGCCGGCATTCAGCGATGCACCTTGGAGCGCACCCAGGGCCTGCACGTTCTCCACCTTGTAGCTCCCCTTCACATCGAGCTCATTGGCACGCAGGTAGCTTTCCACGGCAAGGTCCACCGCATTGGGATACTTCGCCTTCAACGCTTCGTCTTCGCCAAGGGCGATCAGCCGGTAGATGTTGCCCCGGTAGCGCCAGGTCTTCTCACTTGCTCCGGTCTTGGCGTCGCTGGTGGCCGGTTCGATGTACTCAACGGCCTTGTCCAGCTTACCGTCGTTCATGTAGTTGTAGGCGCTCACCACGTTGGCGTTCTGGGCGAACAGGCCCATGGCGCTCGTGGCAAGAGCAGCGGTCAGCAGGTTCTTCATGGTGTAGGTCTGATGGGTTGCGTTCATTCTTCCGTGGAAGGCATATCAACTTCGGTGCCAGTCGTGTCGTCATCGCCTGCGCCGGTGCCTTCCGCCCCGCCATCCGTTGCGCCTTCCTCTTCGCGAAGCGCCCCGTCCACCTTGGCCACGGCGGCGATCTGGTCGTTCTTGCGTAGTTCGATCAGGCGGACACCCTGGGTGGCGCGTCCCAGAACGCGCATTTCCTCAAGGCCCATGCGGATGGTCATGCCGCTGCGGTTGATGATCATGAGCTGATCGTCGTCCTTCACGTCCTTGATGGCGATAAGCTCACCGGTCTTGTCGGTGACCTGCAGGGTTTTCACGCCCTTGCCTCCACGGGTGACCATGCGGTAGGCATATTCCAGTTCGCCGGTGGCCTCGTCCTTCCAGGAGATGATGGAGCGCTTGCCAAAGCCTTTGGCGCTCACCACCAGCACCTGGCGGGTCTCCAGTTCGCTCTTGTCGATGGCGATCATGCCGATGACCTCGTTGTCCGGCGACTTGCCCAGGTTCATGCCGCGTACACCGCTGGCACTGCGGCCCATGGCACGCACATCGTTCTCGTCGAAATGCACCGCGCGTCCCTCCCGGCTGGCCAGCATGATGTGGCTGTTGCCCGTGGTGAGCTTGGCCTCAAGCAGTTCATCGCCTTCGCGGATGCTCACGGCGATGATGCCGTTGGCGCGGGGGCGGCTGTAGGCCTCCAGGGTGGTCTTCTTGATGACCCCCTTGCGGGTGCACAGGGTGACGAAGTGTCCTTCGAGGTAGGCCTCGTCCTTCAGGTCGGTGACGTTCAGGTAGGCCACCACCTTGTCATCGCCTTCGATCTGCACCAGGTTCTGGATGGCGCGGCCCTTGCTTTGGCGGGTGCCTTCCGGAATATCGAACACGCGCATCCAGTAGCACCTTCCCTTCTGGGTGAAGATGAGCAGGTAGTTGTGGTTGGTGGCCACGAAGAGGTGCTCCAGGAAGTCCTCGTCGCGGGTGGTGCTGCCCTTGCTGCCTACGCCGCCACGGCTCTGCGTGCGGAATTCGCTGAGGCCGGTGCGCTTGATGTAGCCGAGGTGGCTGATGGTGACCACCATGGCATCGTCGGCAATGAGGTCCTCCATGCGCATGTCCCCGCTGGCGGTGAGGATCTGCGTGCGGCGCTTGTCACCGTACTTCTCCTTCACCTCGAGGGTCTCGTCGCGCACGATCTTCAGGCGCAGGCCTTCGTCGGCGAGCACGGCACGCAGGTGGTCGATGAGCTTCATCAGCTCGGCGTACTCCTCCTTGATCTTGTCGCGCTCCAGGCCGGTGAGGCGTTGGAGGCGCATGTCCAGGATGGCGCGCGCCTGGATCTCGCTGAGCCCGAAGGAGGTCATGAGGCCATCGCGGGCCACGTCGGGCGTGGCACTGGCGCGGATCAGGGCGATCACGGCGTCGAGGTGGTCCAGGGCGATGAGGAGGCCTTCGAGGATGTGGGCGCGCTCTTCGGCCTTCCGCAGGTCGAACTTGGTGCGGCGCACGATCACATCCAGGCGATGGTCCACGAAATGCTGGATCATGGCCTTGAGGCCCAGCAACATCGGGCGACCGCCCACGAGCGCGATGTTGTTCACGCTGAAGCTGGTCTGCAGGCCGCTGTACTTGTAGAGCTGGTTGAGCACCACGGTACCCATGGCCTCGCGTTTCACCTCATAGGCGATGCGTATGCCGTTGCGGTCGCTGTAGTCGTTGACATCGCTGATGCCCTCCACCCGCTTCTCGTTGACCAGGTCGGCCACGCCCTTCACGAGCTGCACGGCCTTGTTGGTCTGGTAGGGGATCTCCGTACAGATGATGGTCTCACGGCCTGTGCGGTCATCCTCCTCGATGTGGCAGGCGGCACGCAGCACGATCCGGCCACGGCCGGTCTCGTAGGCGTCGCGGATGCCTTCCACACCATAAATGACGCCTCCCGTGGGGAAGTCGGGCCCCTTGATGTGCTGCATCAGGCCCTCGGTGTCGATGTCCTTGTTGTCCAGGTAGGCCACGATACCATCGCACACCTCGCTGAGGTTGTGGGGGGCCATGTTGGTGGCCATGCCCACGGCGATGCCTGCCGCACCGTTCACCAGCAATTGCGGGATCTTGGTGGGCATCACGCTGGGCTCTTCGAGCGAATCGTCGAAGTTGGGCCGCATGTCCACGGTCTCCTTGTCGAGGTCGGCCAGCACCTCCTCAGCGATCTTCGTCATGCGCGCCTCGGTGTAACGCATGGCGGCGGCGCCGTCGCCGTCGATGCTGCCGAAGTTGCCCTGTCCGTCCACCAACGGGTAGCGCAGGCTCCAGTCCTGGGCCATGAGCACCATGGCGTCGTACACGCTGCCATCCCCGTGCGGGTGGTACTTGCCCAGCACCTCACCCACGATACGGGCGCTTTTCTTGTAGGGACGGTTGCTGAGGACGCCGAGGTCCTGCATGCCATAGAGCACCCGGCGGTGCACCGGCTTGAGGCCGTCGCGCACGTCGGGCAGGGCCCGGCTCACGATCACCGACATCGAATAATCGATGTAGGCGGTGCGCATCTCGTTCTCGATGTTGATCGGAATGATCTTCTCGTTTAATTCATCACTCATGGGTACAGTG
>CAZLGY010000093.1:0-920 GCA_964559165.1 uncultured Chryseobacterium sp. | reverse complement strand
TCTCTCCTTCTGCCATGTCTGTCAGTTCGTCAATTGGCCCGGTCCTTGTGGAAGGGGTGCCCGAAAAGGGAGCCCGAAAGTAGGCGTTCCGGATGGTCCGATCGGCCCGCAACTTATCCACAGCCACACACGCTGCTGTGGAAAAATGGGTCGGTCGGGAACCGGAGCGCCACAAGGGCGTTGAATAGCTTGCCCCCCGCTCGGCGGACGGCTATCTTCGCAGGACCTCCCGAGCACATCAACCTGAACCAGCACGATCCACGAATGGACGCCAAATTCTCACCCCGGGTGCGCGACGTGATCACCTACAGCCGCGAGGAGGCCTTGCGCCTGGGGCACAACTACATCGGCATCGAGCACCTGTTGCTGGGCCTGATCCGCGAAGGCGAAGGCAACGCCATGAAGATCCTCCACCGCCTCGACGTGGACCTGGACATGCTGCGGCGCCAGGTGGAAGGCGCCATGGAGCCCGCCAGCGCCATGCGCCCGCCCGACAAGGACAAGATCACCCTGATCAAGCAGGCCGAGAAGATGCTGAAGATCACCTTCCTCGAGGCCAAGCTGTTCAAGAGCAACCAGATCGACACCGAGCACCTGCTCCTGAGCATGCTGAAGGACGAGGACAACCTCGCCACGCGGGCGCTGCACCGCTTCAAGGTGGATTATGCCACCGTGAAGACCGAGCTGGATGCCATTCTGGCCGATGGTGGCACAGGCCCTGCGGGCTACAGCAGCAACAAGCCCAAAGCACAGGGCCCGCAGGGGGCCGAGGACGATGACGACGACAGCGGAAGCTTCAGCGGCGGCGCTGGCGCACAGCGCAAGCCGGGCGACAGCAAGAGCAAGACACCTGTGCTGGACAATTTCGGTCGCGACCTCACCAAGATGGCCGAAGACGGCAAGTTGGATCCGATCGTGGG
>CAZLGY010000092.1:0-10177 GCA_964559165.1 uncultured Chryseobacterium sp. | reverse complement strand
GCCCCTGCAGACCGGCATCAAGGCCGTGGACGCCATGACCCCCATCGGTCGTGGTCAGCGCGAGCTCATCATCGGTGACCGCCAGACCGGCAAGAGCACCGTGGCGCTGGACACGATCATCAACCAGAAGGAGTTCTACGAGGCCGGGCAGCCCGTGTTCTGCATCTACGGGGCCGTAGGCCAGAAGGGCAGCACCGTGGCCGGCATCGTGAAGAAGCTCGAGGAGAACGGCGCCATGCCCTACACCGTGGTGGTGGCCGCCAACGCAAGCGACCCTGCACCGATGCAGTTCTACGCGCCCTTCACGGGTGCCGCCATCGGCGAGTATTTCCGCGACACGGGCCGCCCCGCGTTGATCGTGTACGATGACCTCTCCAAACAGGCCGTTGCCTACCGCGAGGTGTCCCTGCTGCTGCGCCGCCCCCCGGGACGCGAAGCCTACCCCGGTGACGTGTTCTACCTGCACAGCCGCCTGTTGGAGCGCGCCGCCAAGGTCACTGCCGACCAGGCCGTGGCCAGCCAGATGAACGACCTGCCCGAAAGCCTCAAAGGCCGCGTGAAAGGTGGTGGTTCGCTGACGGCCCTGCCCATCATCGAAACGCAAGCTGGTGACGTGTCCGCCTACATCCCCACCAACGTGATCTCCATCACCGACGGGCAGATATTCCTGGAGAGCAACCTGTTCCTCAGCGGTGTGCGCCCCGCCATCAACGTGGGTATCAGCGTGAGCCGCGTAGGTGGCAATGCGCAGATCAAGAGCATGAAGAAGGTGGCCGGCACCCTGAAGCTGGACCAGGCGCAATACCGCGAGCTGGAGGCCTTCGCCAAGTTCGGATCGGACCTGGACGCAGCCACCAAGGCCGTGCTGGACAAGGGTGCCCGCAACGTGGAGATCCTGAAGCAGGCGGAGAACAGCCCCATGCGTGTGGAGGAACAGATCGCCATCATCTACTGCGGCACCAAGGGGCTGCTGAGCAGGATCCCCGTGAAGAACGTGAAGCAGTTCGAGGCCGAGTTCATCACCATGCTGCGCAACAAGCACAGCGATGTGCTCGCCGCGCTGAAGAAGGGTGATTACAACGACCAGATCACCGGCACCCTGGAAAAAGTGGCTGCAGACCTGGTGAAGAGCCTGGACAACTAAGATCGGAGCACCTGTAGCGTCGACCCGCACGGTCCACCTACGGACGCGAAACATCAGCACCGCACAATGCCCAGCCTGAAGGAAGTACGCAGCAGGATCGTCTCGGTGAACAGCACCAAGCAGATCACCGCGGCCATGAAGATGGTGAGCGCGGCCAAGTTGCGCCGTGCACAGGACGCCATCACCCGCATGCGTCCCTACGCGGAGAAGCTCCAACAGATCCTGGGCAATGTGAGCGCATCGCTGGATAGCAGCGAAGGTGTTTACAGCCAGCAGCGGGAGGTGAAGAAGGTGCTGTTCGTCCCCATCGTCAGCAACCGCGGCCTGGCCGGTGCCTTCAATACCCAGGTGTTCCGTCTGGTGCGAAAGGCCCTGAACGAAGCACAGCACAACGGACAGGAGGTGACCATCCTGCCCATCGGCAAGAAGGCCCTGGACCTCTATCGCCGCGGTGGCCTGGTGAGCAACGAGCTGCCCACCGATCTGGCCGGGCTGTTCGACGGGCTCAGCTTCGAGAAGGTGGCACCCGTGGCCGAGCTCATCATGCAGCGGTTCGTGGACGGCCGATACGACAAGGTGGTGCTGTTCTACAACAAGTTCAAGAACGCGGCGGTGCAGATACCCAACGAGGAGCCGTACCTGCCCAGCCCCCCCGCCCCCCGCAGCGAAGGGAAGGAAGGAAGCCAGGGCGAACACCTCATGGAGCCCGATCGCGCCACCATCGTGGAGCAGATCATTCCCAAGAGCCTCAAGATACAGCTCTACAAGGCGCTGCTGGACAGCTTCGCCGCCGAGCACGGCGCCCGCATGACCGCCATGCACAAGGCCACCGACAATGCCGATGCGCTGCTGAAGGACCTGAAGCTCACCTACAACAAGGCGCGCCAGGCATCCATCACCAACGAGATCCTCGAGATCGTGGGCGGCGCTGAGGCGCTCAAGGGCTGAGGCCGACCGGGAGCGGCTACCCTTGGCAGGGCAGTAAGGTCCGGTGAGACCCACACCCGCGTGGCAGGAAGCCATCCGTTGCCGCCTCAGGCGAACGCCCGTCGTAACCTTCGTCGGCCACCTCCCGTTCAAGGGTCCACTCATCAACCAGTGGACCATGAACAGAACCTTACTCCTCGTACTGAGCGCCTTCATCGCCGGGGCCACGCATGGACAGGCGGGCACCTACAACGAACCGGCCACCATGGAGCTCGTCTCCTTTGAGGCGGTCACCCTGGACCCCAACAGCGTTGGTATCAGCTTCGCCACCATGGCGGAGCGCCAGGGCGAGCAGTTCCGCGTGGAACGCTCGGGGGACCTGCTCCAATGGGACCTTGTAGCCAGCCTCGATGGGACCGGTGCAGGCAACGGATACGCGCCCTACACGGTGGTGGACGCAACACCCATACCCGGGGTCTCCTACTACCGCCTGATGGCGCGGCAGGGTTCCGAATGGACCGAACTCTCCGACCTGTTCTCCATCCGCCACGATGCACCCGACCAACTGTCCATCCGACCCGAGCAACGTCCCGGCCGCTTCAGCGTGCTGGCCCAGGGTCCCCTGGCAGAGGTCACCATCCTCAACAACCGCGGACAGTTCATGCCCATGGACCTGCAGCATGACGGCGATCGGGTGATCGTGAACACCGAGCTGCTGGAGAACGGCACCTACTACGTACAGGCCACGGTGAACGGCGCACAGTTGATGCGCCCGATCGTGATCCACGCCGGCAACATCGTGGGCGGTTAGGGTACTTCTCACGGACACAACGACGGAGGGGCCGTTCCGGATGGAACGGCCCCTCCGTCGTTCGGCCACCCGCGGTCGTTGTACTTTGGCCCGGGCCTTGCGGCCTCCTGAGCATGTTCCGCCTTTTTGCGCTGCTGGCCTCGGCGATCATCGCCTTCCTGCTTTCACTGGCCTTCGTGGAGCCGGATGGGGATCGGAGCCTCCAGCAGGCCGCCAGGCGCACCACGGCCGCGGTCCACCGCGCGGAAGCGGAGTTGGAGCACACCACGTCCGAGGCAGCGAAAAGCCTGGCCGCCAAGGAACCCCAGGAGTGGATGCGCCTGCACGCCGCAGCCTACGGAAACCTCCTCGGCCCCACGGGAACCCTGCTCATCATCTACCGGGGCGATTCCATCGTTGCGTGGACCGGGCAGGTGCCACGTGAATGGACGGAGGCACGCCCGGATCTCGGCGAGCGCGTGCAACTGCCCTCGGGGGTCTTCCTGCAGCGGACCAAGAAGGTGGGTCCATTGCACCTGCACGCAGTGCGGGCCTTGGTGTTGGAGGCTCCGATCAGCAACGCATACCTGCATACGGGGTTCCACCCATCGCTCAACCTGCCGAAGGGCCTTCAGGGGCTGCCCGTGGGCACCACAGGCACCACCATCACGAATGCAGCAGGCACTCCCCTGCTGGACCTTCAATGGGCGGACGGGGCGCTCGATCTCGGAGGATGGATCCTGCTCAGGCTGGCCTTTCACCTGTGCGGAGCACTGCTCCTCATGCTGGCGCTCGTGCGTTTCTGCTGCATTGTGGCCGATCGCCGGGGACCCGTCAGTGCATGGCTGGTGTTCCTGCTGGTGCTTGTCGTCCTGCGCGGGGCGGCCCTGGCCTACTGGCCCAGCTCCATCTTCGATCGCCTGCCGCTCTTCGATCCCGCGGTCTATGCCACCTCCTGGGTGTTCCCTTCGCTGGGCGACCTGCTCCTGAACGCAGGCATCCTATTGGCCATGGCCCTGTTCACCCTGCACATGGCCGGGCGCGGTGCCGCACCGCGGGTGCACGGGGCGGTGCAGGCAGCGGCCTGGACCGCTCTGCTGCTGTTGGGCGCATGGACCACCCGGCTCATCATCGGGTTGGTGGACAACAGCAGTGTGGACCTCGACCTTTTCCACATGGAGCAGCTGAGCCTGCTGAGCGCCATCGCACTGCTTGCCATCGCGCTGCTCCACGCCACCTGGTGGATCATGGCACGGGTGGTGGTGCGGCTTCCCGACCGCCATGGGCGCCTGCCACGGTGGTGGGTCGTTCCGGCTGCCGTATCGGTGGCCTGGGTGGGCGCACAGGTGCTGCTGGGAGTAGCGGACACCGTCCTGTTCCTCTGGCCGTTCCCCGTGCTCCTGGTACTGCTCCGTTACCGGCGGTCACGCCTGCCGTTCGCCGCAGGCGCCACCACGGTGGCCCTCTTCGCGATGGTGTCCACGCACCTGCTCATCAAGTACAGCCGCCAGCGGGAGGAGCGCGAGCGGCCCGTGCTTGCCGAACGCCTCGCAGTGCGCGAGGATCCCGTTGTGGAGCTGCTCTTCCGCAGCACCGCACCCGGCCTGCGCAAGGACCGCAGCGTCGGCGCCCTGCTGGACGGGTCGCAACCATGCGATGCACGGCAGCTGGATGAACTTGTCCGCCAGCGCTTCTTTACGGGGTATTGGGAGCGTTACGACGTACGCCTCTTCGCCCTTGACACGACGGGGCGGTTGAGCTGCACCAACACCACCGCCACCCCACAGACCATCGCCACCGATGACGACGCCTTCAATGACCCGCTGGCGATGGCGGACATGCCGGACCTCTTCATTGAGGAGCTACCAGGACGAAGCCCGTTCTACCATGCCCGGATGGCGGTGATGCGCAACGACAGCACCCCGTCGGGCCAGCTGTTGTTGGAGATCCACCCCCGCTCCGCGTTCCAGGGCATGGGGTTCCCGGACCTGCTGCTGGCCGGCGACGACCCGCTGGCCCGACGCGCCCAACGCTACAGCATGGGCCGCTACGAGAGCGGGCTGCTGGCCGAACGGTCGGGAGCGTACGATCTGCCCTACCGGTGGGAGCGCCCCCTCCCTCCCGACGGCCTCCAATGGAGCACGGAACAGGGCTTCCGCGCGCTGGCCAAAGGCGACCCCCGGGGGACTCTGATCGTGCTGGCCACGCCGGTGCCCAGCCTGCTGGACCATGCCACCTCCTTCAGCTATCTCTTCGCCTTCTTCGGGGCGCTCGTACTGCTGGCCCTGGCCCTTCGTGCGTTGCTGCAACCCCGTCGCGCGCGCTCCATCGGCATCGGTGCCAAGGTGCGCGTGGCACTGCTCCTGTTCACGCTCATCGGGCTTTCCTTCTTCGGCTTCGGCACCCAGCGGCTGCTGTCACGCCAGTTCGAGGAAGGCCAGTCACGCAGCGCGTTGGCCCGCGCCCGTTCCGTGGCGGCGGAGCTCCAACACCGCTTCGCCGGGAGCAAGGGGATCGGTGCGGATGAGGTCGCATACCTCCAGCACCTGCTGGCGCGGGCGAGCAACGTGTTCCTCACGGATATCGTTGTCCATGGTATCGATGGAAGGCTGCTTGCCAGTTCACGTCCGCAGATCTTCACCAACGGACTGCTGGGGCCGCTGATGGACCCGGAGGCCTACACCCGTCTGGCGCTGGAGGGCTCTCCGGGCTATATGCACGAAGAGCACATCGGCAGCGCAGCATACACCGCCGCCTATGTGCCCCTGCACGATGGCGGTGGGAACACCCTCGCCTACGTGTCGCTGCCCAGCTTCACGGACCGTGCCCGGCAGGACGAGGAGCGCGCCGGGGTGCTGGTGGCCGTGGCCAACCTCTTCGTGCTCTTCTTCGCACTGAGCGCGCTGGTGGCCGTGTTCATCAGCAACTGGACCACCCGACCCCTGGACCTGCTGAAGAACGCGTTGGGGCGTGTGGCATTGCAGGGGGCCAACGTACCGATCCGCTACCAAGGCAACGATGAGGTGGGCCAGCTGGTGGAGGTGTACAACCGCAAGGTGGAGGAACTGCGCGCCAGCGCAGAACTACTGGCCCGCAGTGAGCGCGAAAGTGCATGGCGCGAAATGGCGCGGCAGGTGGCCCACGAGATCAAGAACCCGCTCACTCCGATGAAGCTCAGCATCCAGCATTTCCAGCGCACATGGAAACCCGACGCGCCCGATGCAGGAGAACGCCTGGAACGCTTCGGGCGCGGGCTTGTAGAGCAGATCGACACCCTCAGCGGGATCGCCGGTGCCTTCAGCAACTTCGCCCAGCTGCCCACGGCGCGGCCCGAACCGCTGGACCTGGCCCAGGTGGCCGAGGCTGCGGTGACCGTTTTCCAAGCCACGCCGGGGCTGCACTGCACCCTTCAACACCTCACTGAACAACCCCTGCCCGTCCTGGCCGACCGCGACCACCTGATGCGCGTGTTCAACAACCTGCTGAAGAACGCACAACAGGCCATCCCGGAGGACCGCGAAGGCCGTGTGGAGGTGCGATTACGCAGGACGGGGTCGGAGGCCATCGCCGAGGTGCGCGACAATGGCACCGGCATCGCCGAAGCAGACCGCGAGCGCATCTTCAGACCCAACTTCACCACCAAGAGCAGTGGCATGGGGCTGGGGCTGGCCATGGTACAGCGCATGGTGGATGGCGCCGGTGGCCGGGTGTGGTTCGAAAGCCGCGAAGGCGCTGGCAGCAGCTTCTTCGTGGCCTTGCCCCTGCGGAAGTAGCCGATACATTTGCTTCCCTGTCAGGCGATGGACCGATCGTCCGACCAATTCATCCATGAGCTACCAGAACCTCCTCATCGCCGACGAAGGCGCTGTCCGCACCATCACCATCAACCGTCCCGACCAGCTCAACGCGCTCAACCGGGCCACCATTGACGAGCTGGACCGCGCGCTCAATGAGGCAGAGGCCGACACGAGCATCCGGGTGCTGATCATCACCGGCAGCGGTGCCAAGGCCTTCGTGGCGGGTGCCGACATCAAGGAGTTCGCGCACTTCAGCGTGGAGGAAGGCAAGGCCCTGAGCGCCGATGGGCACGACAAGCTCTTCAACCACGTGGAACGCCTGAACAAGCCCGTCATCGCCGCGGTGAACGGCTTCGCCCTCGGCGGCGGACTGGAGCTGGCCATGAGCTGCCACTTCCGCGTGGCCAGCGACAACGCGAAGCTCGGCCTGCCCGAGGTGGGCCTCGGCGTGATCCCCGGCTACGGCGGCACGCAACGGTTGGCGCAACTGGTGGGCAAGGGCAAGGCCCTGGAGATGATCCTCCTCGGCGGTGCCGGCATGATCAAGGCCGATGAAGCGCTGCAATGGGGACTGGTGAACCACGTGGTGCCCCAGGACCAACTGCACGCCAAGTGCAACGAGCTCGCTTCGGCCATTGCGAAGAACAGCCCCACCGCCCTGGGTGCCGCCATCCGCGCGGTGAACGCCGGCTACGAGCCCGGCGCCAACGGCCTGCAACGAGAGATCGAGGAGTTCGGCACGTGCTTCGGCACAGCTGACTTCAAGGAAGGGACGAGCGCGTTCATGGAGAAGCGGAAGGCGGAATTCAAGGGGGCGTGATCCACAGATGACGCAGATGGCACCGATGAATACAGGCATTCATCCCGCTGTTGGCATCCGTGTACATCCGTGTCCATCCGTGGTTGAACTGACCCCATGAGCGCCCTCCGCAAACTCGCCGGCCAGACGGCCATCTACGGCCTGAGCGACAGTGAGGTCACTGGACCAAGGATACCAAAGCGTGGTATCTTCGCGTTGACACCGGTACCATGAGCAAGAACACATCCATCCTCCTGGGCGACCACTTCGAGTCCTTCGTCGCTCAGCAAGTGAAGTCGGGGAAGTATGCATCCGTGAGCGAAGTGATACGCGCTGCGTTGCGGCTGTTCGAGGTGGAGGAAACGAAGAAGGAAAGCCTCATCAAGGAGCTCAAGAAAGGAGAGCGATCCGGTTTCGTCGCGGACTTCGATCGGGACGCGTTCGTGAAGGAGCTGCACCGGAAGCGCGCCGCGAAGCGATGAGGCTGCGGGTAAGCCAGGCCGCCGCCGTTGACCTGGAGGGCATCTGGTCGTACACGGTCGAGCACTGGTCCGTGGAGCAGGCCGACACCTATTTGAACGGGATCCTCGACGCGTTCGACACCATCGTGCGTGACCCAGCGATCGGTATGGACTTCGGGCATGTGCGCGAAGGCTACCTTGGCCTCAAGGTCGGATCACATGTCGTCTTCTATCGACTGGATCTCACCGCCAACGCGATAGAGATCATCCGCGTGCTGCTCGGGCGGATGGACCTGGAGAACCGGCTGACCCCATGAGCGCCCTCCGCAAACTCGCCGGCCAGACGGCCATCTACGGGCTGAGCAGCATCGTCGCGCGCTTCCTCAACTTCCTGCTCACGCCGCTGTACACCAGCAAGGGTGTGTTCGCTCCGGAGGAGTTCGGCATCATCACCTCGCTCTACGCCTGGGCCGCCTTCGTGAACGTGGTGCTCACCTTCGGGATGGAGACCACCTTCTTCCGCTTCGCGCACCGCAAGGAACTGGACCCGAAGCGCGCATACGCCACCGCCTTCTTCTCCGTGGCGGGCCTCTCGCTCTTCTTCACCCTGCTGTGCGCGCTTTTGCCCGATGCCATCGCCGGCGGCATCCGCTACCCGGAGCAAGGCCGGCTGGTGCTGATGCTCGCCCTCGCGCTGGGCCTCGACGCCATGACCGCCCTGCCCATGGCGCGGCTGCGCAACGAGGGGCGTCCGTGGCGCTTCGTCTCCGTGAACCTGCTGAACGTGGGCGTCACCATCGCGCTCAGCCTGTACTTCTTCGCCTACGCCAAGCCGCACGACCCGGGCATCGGCGTGGGTCATGTGTTCCTCATCAACCTCATCGCCAGCGCGGTGAAGTTCCTGGTGCTGGTGCCTCAGTGGCCCCGGCCTGGCGCGTTCGACAGGACCCTGCTGCGCCCGATGCTCGTCTTCGCCGCGCCGCTGGCCATCGCGGGCCTCGCCGGCATGGTGAACGAGACCGCGGACCGCGCCGTGCTCAAATACCTGCTGCCCTCCGGCATCGCCGATGCGCAGATCGGCATCTACGGCGCGTGCTACAAGCTGGCCATGCTAATTACGCTCTTCATACAGGCCTTCCGCATGGGCGCCGAGCCCTTCTTCTTCAGCCATGCGAAGGAGCAGGACAGCAAGCAGACGTTCGCGCGCATCATGCACGTGTTCGTGGCCGTGTGCATGAGCGCCTTCCTGCTGGTGATGCTCTTCCTCGACCTCTTCAAGTGGTTCATCCCGAACGCAGCCTACCACATGGGCCTGCGCGTGGTGCCCATCCTGATGCTGGCCAACGTCTTCCTCGGCATCTACTACAACCAGAGCGTGTGGTACAAGCTCACCGATCGCACGCGCGCCGGCAGCACCATCAGCATCGTGGGCGCCCTCATCACGCTGGCCGCCCTCTTCGCGCTGATCCCGGCCATGGGCTACATGGGCGCGGCCTGGGCCACCCTGATCTGCTACGCGGGCATGGCCGCCATCAGCTATGTGTGGGGGCAGCGGCACTACCCCATACCCTACGACGTGAGCCGGGTGCTGCTTTACATGGCGAACGCGGTTTTCCTGTGGTGGGGCGCGAAACACCTGCCGCTGGAGGGTTTGGCCAATTACGCGGTGCGCGCGCTTGTGCTCCTGGGCTACGTGGGCGCGGTGTGGCGGAAGGAGCGCTCCACGCTGCGACCTTTGCGGGGATGACCACCGGCCCCAAGACACTGCCCGTCCACATCACCAACAAGGGCAGGCACCCCCTGCCTCAGTACGCCACGCCGCACAGCGCCGGCCTGGACCTGCGCGCCAACCTGGAGGCCCCGATCGTGCTGGCCCCGGGCCAGCGCGCACTGATCCCCACAGGCCTGTGCCTGGAGCTGCCCGAGGGCACCGAGGCGCAGGTGCGCCCCCGCAGCGGTCTGGCGCTGAAGCACGGCGTGACCGTGCTCAACAGCCCGGGCACCATCGACGCCGACTACCGCGGCGAGGTGGGGGTGCTGCTCATCAACCACGGGCACGAACCCTTCACGGTGAACGATGGCGAACGCGTGGCACAGCTTGTGGTGGCACGCTACCTCCGGGTCGATTTCACGGAAGTTGATGACCTTCGCGCCTCGGAACGCGGGTCCGGCGGTTTCGGCCACACGGGAACGCGCTAGGAACTGAACACGAAGGCATGAAGATCATCGTCCCTATGGCGGGCATGGGCAAGCGGATGC
>CAZLGY010000091.1:0-10625 GCA_964559165.1 uncultured Chryseobacterium sp. | reverse complement strand
AGGGCGATCACCAGGAGCTCCTTGCCTTGAACGGCATCTACCGGAACCTCTACGAGCTGCAGTTCAGGTGATCCGGCCGACCTGAACAGGTCGCAGGCCTCCCCCTTGGGAATTCCGTTCGGTGATTATCTTTCCCCTGCCATGATAGCACGGATCGTCCTTTCCACCTCCCTGTGTGTCCTGTTCATTCCACTTTTCGCTCATACCCATCCCCATGGGTCTGCGCACGATGGGCTGGAGTTCCACGCGAACAAGGGTCAATGGCCCGGCCAGGTCCTGTACAGGGCCCGCACCGGTGCCGGCGCTGTATTCCTTGAACGGTCCGCGTTCACCTATGTGGTCCAGCGTGGAGGCCCCGAGCATGCGTCCGCCCCCGGTGCACCGGTGGAGCCCTTCCGTGCGCATGCGTTCCGTATGCACTTCGAAGGTGGCGGTACCGACGCACACGAGGGTGTGGAGCGCTTGCCTCACACGGTCAACTACTTCCTGGGCGACGACCGGTCGGCATGGGCGGGAGGGGTGGCAGCCTATGGGGGGGTGTCCCTGCAGGAGGTATACCCGGGCATTGGACTGCGCGTGGACGGCCACGGTGGCTTGAAGTACGATTGGCTGGTCGCTCCCGGCGCAGACCCCTCCGTGATCAAGTTGCGTTTCGAGGGACAGGATTCACTTTCCTTGCGGAACGGCATGCTGGTCATCCATACCTCCGCAGGCGAAGTGGTCGAGCAACGGCCTGTCGCATGGACCGAACGCAACGGGCAGCGCACGACGGTAGCCTGCCTTTTCACCCTGAATGGTGGTCGTGTGGGGTTCTCGTTCCCCGAAGGCTACGCGAAAGAGGACCGATTGGTGATCGACCCCACCGTAGTGTTCAGTAGCTACAGCGGTAGCACGGGTGACAACTTCGGTTTCACGGCCACTTACGATGCAGCCGGTCACCTGTACGGCGGCGGTATGGTGCGCAGCACCGGCTATCCCGTGACCCTGGGTGTGCTGCAGTCCGTTTACGGCGGGGGGGAGAACGACATCGCGATCTCCAAGTTCACACCCACGGGCAATGCGCTTGTCTGGAGCACCTACATCGGCGGCAGCGGCAACGAGGTGCCCCACAGCATGGTGGTGAACAGCAACGAGGAACTGTTCATCCTGGGAACGACCAATTCGTTGAACTTCCCCACCACCCTGGGTTGCTGGGACGCGTCGTTCAACGGAGGTACGAACCCCCCGTTCGCCGTTACTTCATACGGGTTCAGCTATGGCACTGGTTGCGACATGGTGGTGGTGCATCTCAACAGCGACGCCACCGACCTGGTGGGCAGCACCTACGTCGGGGGAAGCGGTAACGACGGGTTGAACCAGTCCCTGCCCCTCAACCGCAATTACGGTGATCCGTTCCGAGGGGAGATCATCCTCGATGCCGAGGAGCGGCCGATCGTGGTTTCCAGCACTGCCAGCACCAATATGTTCACCACGCCCGATGCCGTGCAACCATCAGCCGCAGGAGGTGGGCTGGATGCCTATGTGTTCCGCATGGATCCGCAGTTGAGCAGCATGCTTTGGGCCACTTACTTCGGGGGGTCCTCCGTGGACGCGGGTTATGGCGTTCAGACCTCCAGTACCGGTGATATCTACATCACAGGGGGTACCACGAGCACCAACCTTCCCAGTGCAGGCACCCCTGCGATCCCCTCCAATGGTGGCCAGGGGGATGGCTACATCGCCCGCTTCGATCCCACCGGGGCCAACCTTCTTTCCTTCACCTATGTCGGGTTCGCCGGGTTCGATCAGTCCTACTTCGTGCAGCTCAACACCGCGGATGAGGTGTTCGTGGTGGGACAGACCACGGGGCCCTATCCCATCAGCCCTGGCAAGTACAACAATCCCAACGCCACACAGTTCCTGCACAAATTCAGCGGGGATCTCGGCACCTCCCTTTGGAGCACACGGATCGGTGGTGGCGGTGCGGAGAACATTTCCCCATCGGCTTTCCTGGTGAGCAACTGCGGCCAGATCTATTTCAGCGGATGGGCCGGTTCCACCAATACGTTCGGTGCCGGCGGATTGACCAGCAGCACCGTTGGATTGCCTGTAACGGCGGATGCCTTCCAGACCACCACGAACGGCAGTGACTTCTACCTCATGCTGCTGGAACAGGAAGCCGTCTCGTTGGGCTATGCGACGTTCTTCGGCGGTGCCAGTTCGGAGCACGTGGATGGAGGAACCTCCCGGTTCGACAAGAACGGGATCGTCTACCAGGCGGTGTGCGCGGGTTGTGGCGGACAGACCTACCCCACCACGCCGGGGGTTTGGAGCAACACCAACAACAGCACCAACTGCAACCTGGGTGTGTTCAAGATCGACTTCGAACAGGCCGTGCAGGTGGCCATTGATGCCAATACCCCGGACCAGACCATCTGCCTGTCGGGTCCCGGGGTTTTCACAGCTGTGGGAACGGCGACAACGTGGATCTGGGATGTCGGTGACGGCTCCCCCACCCAGGAGGGCATCACCATCGCACACCAATATGCGGATGCCGGGGTGTATGAGGTGATGTTGATCGGTATCGACAGCGCTTCCTGCAACCTGGCCGATACGGCGTATGCCGAGATCACCGTGGTGGCGCCGGCCGACCTGGAACCGATGTTCGAGGCGACGCCCATCGGGGACTGCAATGCCGTTTCCGTTGAATTGACCAATAACAGCACGGGTACCACCGTGTTCTATTGGACGTTCGGTGATGGGGGCAGTTCCACCCAGAACGCTCCAGTGCACCCCTACGCTGCGCCCGGGTCGTACGACATTACGTTGGGGGCGATCGACGTGATCTGCGCTGACACGGCCTTCATGACCGTGACCGTCGATATCCAAGTGCCCGGACTGGAACTTGATCTTCCATCACCACTGGAACTTTGTCCGGGGGCGAGCGCAGTGCTTGACGCCGGACCCGGATATGATGCCTACAGCTGGTCCAACGGGGGCGGGGCGCAGACCACCACGGTAAGTGACACCGGTGCTTACACGGTGCAGGTGACCGAGGGATTCTGTACCGGCTCGGATACCATCACGGTGGTGCCCGCAGTTACCGCTGATGTGCAACCCATGTTCGAGGCGACCCCCACGGGCACCTGCGACTCCCTCCTCCTGGTGCTCCTCAACACGAGCACGGGATCCAACCAGTTCTATTGGACCTTCGGCGATGGTGGCTCTTCCACGGCAACCTCTCCCACACATCTTTACGCGTCACCCGGTTCCTATGAGGTGGTGCTGGGGATCATTGAGCCGGTCTGTGGGGATACGGTGTTCATGGCGCAGGAGGTTCCGCTTGTGATCCCCGGGACCGAACTGGTGCTGGCGTCGCCTGTACCCCTGTGCGATGGTGGCGTGGTGCAGCTCGATGCGGGTGGCGGGTTCGATGGTTACAGCTGGTCCACGGGCGGAACGGCACAGGTCATCACCGTTGCGGCCACGGGTGATTATACCGTGCAGGTCACAGATGGCTTCTGCGTCGCTTCGGATACCATCACCGTGGTGAACGCGCCTCCGCATGCGTCCTTCCCGGTGCTTTCCGCCTGTCCCGGCGAAGAGGTCCGCATCGACCTGCCGGACCCCGTGGCGGCGGTGATCTGGAGCACCGGACAGGATACCTCCTTCATCACGCTCACATTGGCTATCAATGATGCGATCATCTGGTTCGATGCCATCGATGCTGCCGGCTGCCCGTGGACGGATACGGTCCGGGTGGTCCTGATCGAGCGTGAGGTGGGCGAGCCGATCGTTCCCAATGTGTTCTCGCCCAACGGGGACGGTTACAACGATACCTACCAGGTCGTGGGTGTGGATCCCGGAGAGTTCAGGTTGGAGGTCTACAACCGCTGGGGTATGCTCGTTTTCGGCACCACCAATGTGAACGTGGGTTGGAACGGTCGTCTGGAGAATGGCAGCGAGGTGGTTCCTGATGGCACCTACTTCTATGTGCTCACCTACAAGGACGATTGTGCCGGCGTGCCGCTCACGACACGTACGGGCCATATTTCGCTGCTACGCTGATACTTTCAGCACGGGTGCCAGGTACCGGGCAGTGACCGACCCCTTGCAGCGGGCCAGTTCTTCGGGTGCTCCCTCAAAGAGCAGGTAACCGCCGGCGTCGCCACCTTCCGGGCCAAGGTCGATGACGTGGTCGGCACATTTGATCACCTCCAGGTTGTGTTCGATCACCACCAGGCTGTGTCCGTTGTCGATGAGCATCCGGAAAGCGCGCAGGAGCTTGTCGATGTCGTGGAAATGCAGTCCCGTGGTGGGCTCGTCGAAGATGAACAGCGTGGGTTGTGCTTCCTGTCCCTTGGTGAGGAAACTGGCGAGTTTGATGCGTTGCGCCTCCCCGCCCGACAATGTGCTGCTGCTCTGGCCGAGCTTCACATAGCCCAGCCCGGTATCCTGCAGGGGCTGCAGACGGGCCATGATGCGTTTGCATGCATTGGAGGTTGCCTGGTGGGCGGTGAAGAACTCCAGCGCGTCATCCACGGTCATGTCCAGCACTTCGGCCACATCCTTGCCATGGAAGCGGGCATCGAGGATCTCCTCCTTGAAACGTTTTCCCTTGCATGCATCGCAGGTGAGGCTGATGTCCGCCATGAACTGCATCTCGATGTGCACCTGCCCTTCGCCGAGGCAGACCTCGCAACGGCCTCCGTCCACGTTGAAGCTGAAGTAGCTGGGCTTGTAACCGCGCACCTTGGAGACGTCCACCTCGCTGTACAGCTGGCGGATCTCGTCCCACGCCTTCACGTAGGTCACAGGATTACTGCGGCTGCTGCGGCCGATCGGGTCCTGGTCGATCATCTCCAAGGCCTTGATGCGGTGCAGGTCGCCATCGAGGCCCTTGTGCTCGCCCGGCCTGTCGCTGTAGCCCTCCAGCGCCCGTTTCAGGGCGGGGTGGAGGATGCGCTTCACCAGGGTGGTCTTCCCGCTTCCGCTAACACCGGTCACCACGGTGAGCATGTTCAGGGGGAAGGCCACGTCGATGTCCTTCAGGTTGTGCTCTGAAGCACCCCGTACAACGATGCGGTCCTTCACTGCGCGGCGATGTTCTGGCACCGGTATCGATGCCCTGCCGGTGAGGTACCGCGCGGTGAGCCCGTCATTCGCATGCAATTCCGCATGGCTTCCGGTGAAGACCACGTTGCCACCCTGTGAACCGGCCATGGGTCCCATGTCGATGATATGGTCCGCAGCGCGCATCACCTCTTCATCGTGTTCCACCACGATCACCGTGTTCCCCAGGTCGCGCAGCTTCATCAGCACACCGATGAGCCGCTCCGTATCGCGGGAGTGCAAGCCGATGCTGGGTTCGTCAAGGATGTACATGCTTCCCACGAGGCTGCTGCCCAGCGAAGTGGCCAGGTCGATCCGCTGAGTCTCGCCTCCGCTCAGGGTGTTGCTCCTGCGGTCCAGGGTGAGGTATCCCACACCAACGTTCACCAGATAATCCAGCCGGTTGCCGATCTCTTGGAGAAGCCGTGCGGCGATCCGCTGATCCATTTCATTGAGCTGGAGACCGGCGAAGAAGCGTTGGCACTCGTTGATGGGCATCCGCACCAGTTCAGTGATGTCACGCCCGGCGACCTTCACATAGCGGGCTTCCTTGCGCAGTCTGCTGCCATCGCAATCCGGGCAGGTGGTCTTGCCCCGGTATCGGCTGGCAAGTACGCGGTATTGGATCTTGTAGCTCTTCTCCTCCACATATTGGAAGAAGCGATCGATGCCGGCCACGCCCCGTGCACCTTTCCAGAGCAACTCACGCTGGGCGGCATCCAGCTCGCGATAGGGCCTGTGGATGGGGAAGTCATGGCGTGCACTGTCCCGGATGAAGTCCACCTTCCACTCGCTCAACTTCTCACCGCGCCAGGGTGCCACGCAGTCATCATAGACGCTGAGGGTCTTATCCGGGACCACCAGGTCATGGTCGATGCCGATGATGCTGCCATAGCCTTCGCAGCGCGTGCAGGCTCCCACGGGATCGTTGAAACTGAACAGGTTGGGACTTGGTTCTTCGAAGCGGATGCCGTCGGCCTCGAACCGGTCGCTGTATCCACGTTGCCCGTTCTCCGGTCCCAGCAGGATCAGTTCACCCTGGCCCTCGAAAAAGGCGCTCTCGGCGCTGTCCGCAACGCGGCTCTCGGCCTCGGGGTCACCGGGCGTTGCCACCACACGGTCCACCACCAGGAACCACGTGCCCTTGAGCGCCGCCTTCGATGCCAGCAACTCCTCGATCCGGTGCACCGCGTTGCCGTCGTGGACCCGTGCGAACCCCTGTTGGTGGAGGATATCCATGTGTTCGCGAAGGCTCCTTCCCGCAGGCAGGCGCAGTGGGGCGAGGATCAGCACGGCGCTTCCATCGCCGAAACTGTTCACCCCGGACACCACATCGTCCACGGTATGGCGTCGCACCTCGTTGCCGGTGACAGGTGAATGGGTGCGGCCCACCCGTGCGAACAAGAGCTTGAGGTGGTCGTAGATCTCCGTGCTCGTGCCCACGGTGCTGCGTGGGTTGCTGGTCATCACCTTCTGCTCGATGGCGATGGCAGGGCTGATGCCGATGATGCGGTCCACATCAGGCTTCTCCAGCCTTCCCAGGAACTGCCTCGCGTAGCTGCTGAGGCTCTCCACATAACGGCGCTGTCCCTCAGCGAACAGCGTGTCGAACGCCAGGCTGCTCTTCCCGCTGCCACTGAGGCCCGTGATCACCACCAGCCGGCCACGGGGGATGTCCACATCGATGTTCTTCAGGTTGTGCACCCTGGCCCCCTCCACACGGATGAACGCGGGTGAACCACGGCGGCCTTGTTCTGGCTTGGAAGCGGGGGGGATATGGACAGGGGCAGGCAAAGGCGGCGCGAAATTAGGCATCGGTGTTGCCTTGGATCAGCGGACGTGCTATCTTTGTGTTGTTCCTGATGGAACGTGTGTGCTTCACAATATGTGCGTGAACAGCACGTTCGCTTAACAGGAGCTAACCAGTGATCGAACAACCGGGCCCGCATCCCGGTTCCACCCACCACAGAACCCAGCAGCCCATAGCAAGACCTCTACCCTGACAGTCGTTGATCCATTACGGACCAAAAAAGGGAAGGCCATGCTAACCAAATTGATCCCCGCCAAGGGAGGGCTGCTTACCGAACAGGAACTCGTCCAACTCTACCTCCAAGGTAGCGAGAAGGCGTTCGAGATCCTACTTCATCGACACAAGCGGAAGGTGTGGTCCCACATCTACCTCCTTGTCCGTGACCGCGAGATCACGGACGACCTGTTCCAGGACGTGTTCATCAAGGTGGTGTACACCCTGAAGTCAGGCAAATACAATGAGGAAGGTAAGTTCCTCCCGTGGGTGATGCGCATCGCCCATAACATCGTCATCGACCATTTCCGCAGGGTGAAGAAGATGCCGATGGCCCGCTCCAAGGACGAGCACGATGTGTTCTCCACGCAGGCACAGCCCGGGCAGAACATCGAACAGCAACTCGTGAACGGGCAGATCGATGCGGATGTTCGCAAGTTGATCGAGCATCTCCCGGAGGAGCAGCGCGAAGTCGTGATCATGAGGACCTACCTGAACATGAGCTTCAAGGAGATCGCCGACCTGACCGAGGTGAGCATCAATACCGCTTTGGGCCGCATGCGGTATGCCTTGATCAACATGCGCAAGATGATCAGGCAGTACGACCTGGCCATGGACCGCGCCTGATCGTCCGCGAAGTCATGTGGCCGCCGCTTCCATCCAGGAGCGGCGGCTTTCTTCAAGGCCATGCAATAACCGGCTGTTGGTCCGCGTTCATTCCCCGGAACGACCACCCAACCAACCTGTGCATGACGCATTCTACACTTCGCAAGTACAACCGCCGCCAGCCCGTTGATCGCAAGCAAGGGTCCGACAAGGGGCCCGGCCAGCGCAGCATCAGCGCCATCCTCGCCTACAGCAAGGCCCTGCGGGTGGTGCAAGCACCACCGGTCGGAGAGATCGGGCTGATCCTCAACTGAGTGAACACGATGAAGCAGGCAGCCCCGGGGGGCCTTCCTCCGGGGCTGCCTGCGTTGTGGCTGGACCTTACATGGCCAGGTCGCGGCGGCCGATCATGCGTCCGAGGTCCGGATCCCACGCTTTGAGGCGCAGGCAGCGGATGATCTCACGCGGCATCAGCGAAGTGGTCTTGGCCTGTTGCAACTCCGGAATGGCACGGAACGCCTCCGGCAGCCGGTAGAACGGTATGCGGGCGTTGAGGTGGTGGATGTGGTGGTAACCGATGTTGCCTGTGAACCAATGCATCACCGGGCTCATGCGCATGTAACTGCTGCTGCCGAGCGCCGCGTTCACGTAGCTCCAGCCGTCCTTGTCAGCGAATGTGGCCGAGGGGAAGTTGTGCTGGGCGTAGAAGAGATAGGCGCCCAATCCCAGGGAGATCACGGCAGGCACGACGAACCCCAGCCAGAACGATGTCCAGCCCAGGAACACCACGATCAGCACCCCCATCACTACGTGCAGGATAAGCGCCAGCAGCGAATCCCAGTGCTTGTCGCGGTTGTTCATGAAGCTGCGGATGCACATGCCGTAAACGAAAACGAAGAGGTATCCGAACGCGATCGTGAGCGGATGCCTTGTGAAGTTGTAAACGGCGCGCTCCGTGCGGTCCATGGTCAGGTATTTCTCCCTGGTCACGATGGGGTAGGACCCGATGCTGCTGGTATAGAGCTTGGAGTTGTGTTTGTGGTGGTGGTCGTGCGAACGTTTCCAGATGCTGGTGGGTGCCAGGATGAAGAGGCCCCAGAGCGTCATCACGGCATCAGCGAACCACGAGCCCTGCAGGATGGCCTTGTGCTGGTGGTCGTGGTAGATGATGAACATGCGGGCTATGGTGAGCCCAGCCAGGATGCTGCAAGCAGCCTTCAGCCACAACGGGTTGGAGGGCCAGAAGATGCCGAAGTACGCGCCCCCCAGCACCACACCTGTGGAGAACAGGTGATACCAACTCTTCCAGCGGATCTCCTGGGCGTAGGGCTTGGTGGCCAGGATGAGCTCTTTCTCGGTTCGCACGTCTATATAACAGATGACGGCCGTTTGTGTTTCCAGCGGCGGTGTGTCCAGAGCCAAAGTTCGGGAACGTTCCTGATATCGGCCTCCAAGCGGCGTGTATGCGCCTCGGTGATGACCCCGGGACAAGTGCCGGATGGCTCACCTGCCAGGAGTTCCAATGTCATGCAATAGTATCCGCGGCGTGGGCGCGTGATGCTGATGTAGATCACCGGCTGGTCAAGCTTTCTGGCCAGGGTCTCCGTGCCAAGGAATACCGGGGTGTCCTGCTCCAGGAAGCGCATCCAATACGCCCGTTCCGGCGGGGGGGTCTGGTCGGCGATGAAGGCAGTGGCCGTCAGCTGGTCCTTGTCGCGAAGCATGGCCTTGCTGGCCTCGCGCATGGTGTACAGCCTGGTGCCGTGTCGGGTACGCATGCGGTGCATCAGGCGATCGAACCGACCATTGGCCAGGGGATGGTAGATGACATACAATGGCGGGATATCCCGTTCCTGGCTATACCGCGCTCCGGCCAGTTCCCAATTGCCATAATGTCCGAGCACCAGGATGACGCTGCGCCCTTCGCTGGCATAGCGGCGAAGCAGGTCGATGTTCCTGAACTCCACCCGTTCGCGAACCTCTTCCCGGCTGATGGTCAGCGTCTTCAGGGTCTCCAGGGTGAGGTCGCAGAACCAGCGGAAGAAGCGGTCGGCGATGACCTGCAGCTCGGCCTCGGTGCGCTCCGGGAAGCTGTTCCTAAGGTTGGTCAGCACCACCGACCTGCGATAGCCGATCATCCTGAACAGCAGCCAATACATGGCGTCCGATACCACGTAAAGGAGGCGGAAGGGAAGCAGGGAAACGCCGTAGATGAACGGCAGTGCCAGGAAATACCCCACGGTTCCCATCCAGGGGACAAAGGTAGTTCTCATGGAGGCCTTCAACGGAAGAGCTCCCGGCGTCCGATGGCACTGCAGATGGGGCACGCATGCGGGTCGTGGCCCTTCGCCGGGCAATGTTCACGCCCAAAGTAAATGATGCGGATGTGCAGATCGTTCCAGGTCTGCTCCGGGAAGAGCTTCTTCAGGTCCGCCTCGGTGCGTTCCACACTGTGGCCGGTGCTCAAGCCCCAGCGCCACGCCAGGCGGTGGATGTGCGTATCCACAGGGAAGGCAGGCATCCCGAAGGCCTGGCTCATCACCACGCTGGCGGTCTTGTGACCAACGCCGGGCATGCGCTCCAAGGCGGCCATGTCCTGTGGCACCTGTCCACCGTGCTCTTCCAGGATGATCCGGCTCAGCCCATGGATCCCCTTGCTTTTCATGGGAGAAAGGCCGCAGGGTCGGATGATGTCCTGGATCTGTTCCACGCTGAGCTTCACCATCTGTTGCGGGGTGCGCGCCTTGGCGAAGAGCAAAGGTGTGATCTCGTTCACCTTTTTGTCCGTGCATTGTGCGCTCAGCAACACGGCCACCAGCAAGGTGTACGGGTCGCTGTGGTCCAGCGGCACGGTTACCGTGGGGTACAGCTTGGCCAGTGTGTCGGCCACGAAACCGGCTTTGTC
>CAZLGY010000090.1:0-11199 GCA_964559165.1 uncultured Chryseobacterium sp. | reverse complement strand
TCAACCCCGCTGCATCATCATCGCAGGTCCCAACGGGGCGGGCAAGACGACCTTCTCCCGCAAGATCTTGACGGCCCAGCAGGGCATTCTGCACTTCGTGAACGCGGACCTGATAGCAGCTGGCCTGTCGCCCTTGCATCCTGAACTAGCAGCGCGCGCTGCTGGCCGGCTTTTGCTGGCCGAGCTGGACCGACTGGCAGCGGGCCGGATGTCGTTCGCGCTGGAGAGCACCCTGAGCGGACTGACCTATGTGGAGCGCATGCAGCGCCTGAAGGAACTGGGCTATTCGGTGGAGATCATCTTCCTGCAACTGAGCAGTCCTGAACTGGCCATCAAGCGTGTAGCCCACCGGGTTAGGCAGGGTGGTCATCATGTCCCTTCTGATGACGTACGTCGGCGCTTTGCACGCGGATGGCGTAATTTTGAATCGCAATATCGTCCGTTAGCTGATGTTTGGGCGGTGTACGAGAATTCCGGTCCTACACCTGTTCTCTTGGAACAATACCCATGACCAAAGCGCAGAAAAAAGCCGAGGCCCAGGCCTTCTTGGAAGCTGTTGGAAAGGCCATGAAAGCCGCCGCCAAGGAAGCACGCCGCGTGGCCAGGATGCACGGCACCAAGGTGTGGGTGATGAAGGACGGCAAGATCGTGGGACTGGATCCGTGAGGAGCGCTGGAGCCTCGGATGCTTCCCCTGATCGCGCCTTTCAGTGATCATTCCCTGACTGAATGCTGGACCCGGAGAGTTCAAGGGACCATGTGTTGAACAACGTAGTGGTCTGATCAGCGCCCCGGGCCAGTCCCTATGCTGGCAGCCGTATCCGGGCTCCGGCATGCACTTATTATTATTGTCCTAAGCATCGGCTTGGCCGACCAAGGAACTGTCCCATTCAATCATGCGAACCATGGAAGTGACATCGATCCCTGCATATGCTGCTTTTCTGTTCGTGGCCGTGCTGCCGGCTGCTCCGCTGGCCGCATACAGCCAAGGCGGCGACCATACCTGCGGGGCGGCCAACGTACACAACCCATCGACCACCTACGGAACGGCCACCGATATCGACGGCAACGCATACAGGACCGTGGTGATCGATGACAAGGTGTGGTTCGCCGAGAACCTGAAGGTGACGCACTTCCAGAACGGCGATGCGATCCCCCTGGTGAGCGACTCGGCCGCGTGGAGCGTGTTGGCCAGCCCGGGCATGTGCTCCTATCGGAACGATCCCACGTTCGATTGCCCGTACGGGAAGCTCTACAACCACCACGTCGTGACCGATCCGCGGAACGTGTGCCCTTCCGGATGGCGCGTCCCCTCCATGACGGACCTCTATGACCTCATCTTCCATCTCGATCCCAATGCGAACCCGCAGCAGCCCGGCAACCAGCCCAACACGGCCGGTGGACCGCTGAAGAGCACAGGGCTTACGTACTGGCGATCGCCCAACGCGACCGCCACGAACGGTGCGGGTTTCTCCGCGATCCCCAATGGCGGCCGCAACCCGGAAGGGCGGTTCTCCTTCAGCTACGATGCGGCTGCGAGCTACTGGTTATCCACCCAAGCAGGCCCCAGTATGGGGTTCTTCCTCGAACTGGCCTATCCGCAAGGAATGGCGGTCCGGAACGCCTACTTCTCGGAATATGCCGCATGCATCCGGTGCGTCACCGATGTCAGCACGCTGGACATCAACGACCTCAACGTACCGGACATGGACATCCATCCGAATCCGACGAACGGGTCCATTGTGGTGCAGGCCGGCTCATCGATGCTCGGTGAGCGTTACGAGATCGTCGACCTCATGGGTCGCTCGATCCTTCAGGGCACGGTCGTTTCCACCCAGGCGACGATCTCGCTGGAGGAGTTCCCGGCCGGGATGTATCTCATGCGCTTCCCAGAGCGGAAAGGACCCGCGAAGAAGATCGTGAAGAAGTAGGTGCACGGGGCAACACCACCCCGCCATCCTGTTACCGAAGCTGAGTAGCCACACTGACGTTCGTTGTTCGTTCATGCTTGAATTCCGATCCATGCGCCTGCACCTGTTCTTCCTTCATGCCTTCCTGCTGTTGCACTTCGCCGTTCCGGCCCAGCCCGGCACGCTCGACCTCACCTTCAATCCCGGTGACCTGGGCTTCAGGCATGGCGACGGTTTCCAAAACACGGTGTTCGCCGTGGTGGAGCAGCCCGATGGCAAGGTGCTCGTCGGTGGCGATTTCACCACCTTCAGCGACCTGACCGTGGGGCGCCTGATCCGCCTGAACGCGGATGGCACACCTGATCCAAGCTTCAACATCGGCGCCGGTGCGAACGGCCGGGTGGAGAGCATTTCCGTGCTTCCGGATGGGCGTATCCTCATCGCAGGCGGTTTCCAGACCATCAATGGTGCGGCGCGGAGCCGCGTTGCCGTGCTTTTCCCGGACGGCACCGTGGACCCCGCTTTCGATCCGGGTGCGGGCCCGGATGGTAATGTGGTGGAGGCCATCCACCTCTCCAGCGGCAAGGTGCTCATCGGCGGGTCTTTCAATACGGTCGCGGGTTCCGGTGCCGCGAAGTTGGCGCGGCTCAATGCCGATGGAACGCACGATCCCGCATTCAATGTGGGCACTGGTCCCAACTCCTCCATGAGCGACATGCTGTTGCAGCCCGATGGTAAGTTGCTCGTTTGCGGGTCCTTCCAGACCGTGAACGGTACGAACGCCAGGGGCGTCGTGCGCCTGCTCACCAACGGTGCGGTGGACAATACGTTCAGCACGGGGAACGGCCCGCAGTTCGACACCTTTGTAGGCAGCATGGCGCTGCAGCCCGATGGGAAGATCATCATCGGTGGCAGCTTCACGCAGTTCAACGGGGCCAACCGCAGGCGCATCGCACGCCTCAATGCCACCGGCAGCGTGGACACCTCGTTCCAGCCCGGCACCGGGGCGGACAATTCCGTGATCCGCGTGGCCCTGCAGCCCGATGGCAAGGTGCTTGTGACCGGCACCTTCACCAGCTTCAATAACCTGCCCTGGGAGCGGCTGGTGAGGCTTCAGGCCAACGGTGTCGTTGACAACACCTTCGTGCCCATCGATGGGATGAGCAATACGGGCTACGCGTTCCACGTGAACGCTGATGGCGGCTTTCTCTTGGGCGGGGATTTCGACATGTATCATGGGCACCTCCAGCTGCGGCTCATCAAGGCGTTCGCCGACGGAAGCCTGGATACCGCGTTCATGCCCAACACCGGACTCAACGGCAAGGCCTGGACGCTGGCGCGGCTGCCCGATGGCCGCATCCTGGTGGGCGGCGATTTCGCCAAGTACAACAGCGTGACACGGCGCGGGCTGTGCCGTGTGTGGCCCGATGGCGCCATCGATCCTAGCTTCGATACGGGCGAGGGCTTCAACGATGATGTGCGCTCCATTGCCATCCAGCCCGATGGCCGCGTCGTGGTGGCCGGCTACTTCACCCGCTTCAACGGCGTGCCGCGCAACCGCATCGCCCGGCTCCTCCCCGATGGCGGGCTTGATGAGAGCTTTGATCCAGGCGCCGGCCTTTCGGATAATGCGCATATCCTCCTGCTGCAGCCCGATGGGAAGATCTTGGTGGGCGGGGTCTTCCAGCAGGTGGATGGTGTGAACAAACGCGGACTGGCTCGCTTGAATACCGATGGCAGCCTGGATGACACCTTCCTCGGATCCGGCGTGAACAATTCGGTGGAGGCCTTGACCTTCGACTACGACGGCCGGCTGCTGGTGGGCGGCAACTTCACCAGCATCAACGGGGTGAACCGCACGGACATCGCGCGCCTGCTGCCGGATGGCACGGTGGACCTGGGCTTCCAGGCCCCGGCTTCCAACTCCACGATCCATGATGTGATCGTTCAGCCGGACAGCATGATCCTGATCTGCGGTGGCTTCTCCCAGATGGGTGCGTCCACACGCCAATGCATGGCCCGTCTCGGCATCAACGGCGCGCTCCTATCGGGATTCACGATATCCAATCCGAACCTGGGGATCATCAATGAGATGGCGCTGCAACCCGATGGCCGGATCCTTGCCGGCGGCAGTTTCAATAGTGTTGGTGGCAGCCAGCAGAGGGGCTTCGTCCGGTTGCTCCCCAATGGAGTGCTTGACCCGAGCTATGTGGTGGGCGCGGCGGTCAATGCCGTTGTTTATGCAATTCTCATCCAGGAGGATGGAAGCGTTTACATCGGTGGCAGCTTCTTCGAGTACGATGGCGTCGGCCGTAACCGGTTGGCGCGCATCAATGGGGACTTCAATACGTCCATCACGGCACGGGGTGCCACGGACCAGCATGCCTGGCCGAACCCCTGCGCGGATGTGCTGTATCTGTCGCAACCCTTCACGGGCGACCTGTTCAACATGCATGGGGCATGGCTGGGCGCGCATAGCAACACCAGCGCCTTGCCGGTGCATGACCTGCATCCCGGGGTGTACCTGTTGCGCAGCACGAACGGCGATATCATGCGGTTCGTGAAGGAGTGAGCCGCTGCGGCTGGAACTGAGCGGAAGCATGCAAGGATCAGCGCGAAGGCGGTCCAGTGGGCCGCCTTCGTTGTTGGTATGATGGCACACCAGTTCCAGCAGGGGCTGCGGGAAAGGCGCCCGGACCCCATCCGCGCGGCCCATGGACCATCACGGCCGTTCGTCACCATGCGGATGCCATCCACGGCGTGCGCGATTACTTTCGGGTCATGGCCATCCGCACCGTGCTGCAGGACGCCGGGCTGGCGAGCGAGCTCCGCGTGTCCACCGTGCTCGCGGTGTGCTGCTTCCTGTCCCTGGCCTCGTGCGGGCTCTTCCTCCAGGAAGCCGGCCTGAAGAATTACAGGTTGGACGAGCGCGTGCAGGAGAAGGGCCTGAACGACGAGCAGGCCGACTTCGTGCACCTGGCGCGGTTGCTCGAGATCGGCTTCCCGCAGCTGGACAGTGTTTTCCCGAAGCACGAGCGCGAGCGGGAACAGCAGGCCATCCTCGCGGCACTCGCCCGGGAGCACGACCCGGTCAGCTTCGTCCTCCAGACGCGCAGGTACCTCTCGCACCTGCACAACCAGCACACCAGCATCCGCCTGAAGAACGGCTTCGGCCGCACGCGCTATCCGTTCGAGGTCTTCATCTCCCGCGATCAATGGTTCCTGTTGAACATCCCCAAGCAGCAGGACAGCCTCCTCATCGGCAAGCGGATCGCATCGCTCAACGGCGTGCCGATCGCCGAGGTGGATGAGCGGTTAAGGGCTTACACGTTCGCGGAGAACAAGATCAACCAGCAGTACGAGCTGCGCAGCATGGCCCTGTACAGCAACCCCGCCTATCTCCGGGCCGCCGGCGTCCTGCGCGAAGGCGACGAGCGGCTGGTGCTGGGCCTTGAGGGTGGAAGGGAGCTGCGGCTGTCGCCGGTCGCGGATGCCCGCGAGGCGGCGCTCCACACGATCACCTTCCCGGCTCCCCCCCTGACCAGGAACCAGGCGGACAAGCCCTATCTCTACAAGGTGGATACCGCGCTGCGGATGGGCTATCTGCAATTCAACCATTGCCACGACAGCATCGATGTGATCGAGGGCATGCAGAGCTATGTGAAGCCCTGGCTTCAGCCCATGGCCAGGGCCTATCTGCAGGGGCAGTTCCGCAAGGAGAAGCCGTCACCGAAGCTCAGGGGGTTCTATCTGCCCGAACACCCCACCTTCAAGCGCTTCCTCCGGGAGATGGTGGACAGCTTGAACGCGAACGGGGTGGAGGACCTGGTGATCGACCTGCGCGGCAATCCCGGCGGGAACCTCATCCTGGGCAAGCAGCTGCTGTATTTCCTCACGGACCGGGAGGGACTGGAGGGGTTCAAGGAATATGCCTTCACCTCCGGCATCTTCAAGCAATACTTCACCAAGGAGTACGAGGCGCTCGAGAAGGCCCACGGGGGGCGCGTTCCACAGGGGCAGCTGGTGCGCATGGACCGTGATGCGGGGCTGTTCGCCGAGATCACCGACCCGGCATCGCTGTACCACGTGCCGCCGGACCGGCCTGTGTTCAAGGGGAGAGTGTACCTGCTGGCGAACTACAGGACCGGAAGCGCTGCCGCCATGCTCACCACGCTGTTCCAGGATAACGGGTTCGGCAAGGTGATCGGGACGAGCGTGGGGAACAACCCCACGGGGGCCACCATCTGGACACCCATGGAGCTTCCGCGGACAAAGGCGCGGATATCCATCGCCACCGCCTACCTGGTGCGCCCGCAGGAGGACCGCGGGAAGGAGCAGGTGCCGGACATCTGGGTGGAATACACGGTGGATGACCTGGTACGGGGGGTGGACCCCTACCTGGAAGCCGCGATGGAGGAGATCCGGGCAGCTCGCCAGGACCGATAGCCGGTGCAACGCACGGACGTTCATGTTGCCCACCGCTGCGTCTTGCCTCTGCTGGCCGGTGTGCTCGTGGTGTGCTGCGGACTGTCGCTGCATGCGCAGCATCGTTGATGCACTTGGTGGAAGACCCAGGTGCCGCTGCGGTGCAAGGGGCATGCACCGCACAGCCCATACTTCCGCCCGACCGTTCATCACGCAGCGGCTTGCCTCCCCGGGTGCTCCCATTTACCTTCGGGACATGGCCATCCGCACCGTGCTGCAGGACGCCGGGCTGGCGAGCGAGCTCCGCGTGTCCACCGTGATCGGTGCGGAGCTGCCGCTGAATTATGCGGCGCTGTCGATCAAGCACGTGATCCAGGGGGAGGAGCGCTACCGGGTGCGGGGCCGCCTGCGCACCGTACGTGCCGGAGAGCACCTGCTGATCCAGGGCGGTGGCGCGGGCGAGGTGATCATCGGCCGGCAGGAGGCCCGCGGCATCTGCGTGGACATCGGGGCGCCGATGCTGGCCGAGGTGGTGCGGCACCATGCGCAATACGACGACCGCGTGGAGCAGCGCCTGCTGCAGGCCGACTACTTCGATGGCGAGCGCGCGCCCCTGGGCCGGCGCACCACGGCGGTGCTCACCGCGCTGGCTGATGGCGCCACCGCGCTGGACGCATCGCTCTTCCACGGCCTTGCCGAGGCGGTGCTGCTGGACCGGCTCGACTGGCACGGCCTTGCCCGGCGGCTCAGGGCCCGCAAGCAGGGCACGCAGCGCGAGACCGTGCGCAAGCTGCTCCTGGCCAGGGCGGCCTTCGATCGCGATCCGCTCGCCTTCCCCACCGCCCGCGCGCTCGCCGAGGCGCACGGCTTCACCGAGTTCCACTTCAGCCGGGCCTTCTCCGCAGTGTTCGCCCTTTCGCCTTATGCGTACATGCTGCAGCAGCGGCTCCAGCAGGCGCACCGCCTTCTGGTGCTGGGTGGACGTCCCGTGGCGGAGGTGGCGCTGGACTGCGGCTTCAACGATGCGGCCACCTTCACGCGCGCCTTCAAGCGGCAACATGGGCGGCCGCCCTCGTCGTTCATTGATCGGGCAAGGATGGTCAAGCCCTGAGCACGGCTGCGGCCGGAGCTTTGCGGCAAAGCCATAGCTGCCATGCCACGTGCCCTTGTCCTGTTGCTGTCGTTCCATCTCTGCTTTGCGGCCCTTGCGCAGAAGGCCGGCCCCGAGCGCACGGACCCGCTGCAGCGCAAGGCGTGGTTGGGCATGCGTCCGCTGGCCCTCACGGACAGCCTGCGCCAGGTGTCGGGTTGCAGCGGGTGCGAAGGCGCATACATCGCGGAGGTGCGCCCGGCATCCACGGCGGCCGTGTTGGAGCTGCGCGCAGGTGACGTGCTCACCGCCATCAATGGACGGCCGGTCAGCGGGCCCGGCAGTCTGGCGCCAGCGGTGGCCGAGGCGCGGGCCGGTGATGCGGTCAGCATCGCATACATCCGCAGCGGCAGGATGCGCACGGCCAAGGGCCGTTTCGTGGGGCGCGCATACGAGACCGATCCCCATGCAGAGGTGATCTACGATGCTGTTCCCTTCCGCGGTGGGCGCCTGCGCGCCATCATCAACAAACCGCGCCAGGCGGGACGCATGAAGGCGCTGCTCTTCATCCCAGGCTACACCTGCACCTCGCAGGACGGTTGGAGCGCCGACCACCCGTACGCCCGCATCGTGCATGCCTTCAGCAAGGCGGGCTACGTGGTGCTGCGGGTGGAGAAGACGGGCTTGGGCGATAGTGAAGGCACGCCCCCCTGCGAGGACTGCGACCTGTACGGCGAGGTGGAGAGCTTCACGGCGGGCCTGCGCAAGCTGAAGTCGCTGCCGTACGTGGACAGCACGCAGGTGTTCATCTTCGGCCACAGCATGGGCGGTGTGGTGGGCCCCATGATCGCCGCCACCGAGCGGGTGAAGGGCCTGATGGTCTACGGCACCACGGCGAAGAGCTGGTACGAATACCAGATCGAGATGAACCGCCTGCAGGGCATGCTGGCGAAGCCGGACCCGATGGCCTTCGAGGCCGATTGCCGCACACAGGCCGGGTTGGCCTACGAGTATTACATCCGCAAGCGCTCGCTGGCCGATATCGCCACCGACCCGCGCGGCGATACGCTGTTGCGCACCTATTGGGAGTGGGATGGCGGCAGCCGCATCTTCTCCCGCAACCAGGAGTACTGGCGCCAGATCCAGGATGTGGACCTGCTGGGTGCGTGGCGTGATGCGGCCACGCGCGTACTGGTGCTCTTCGGCGGCACCGACTTCCAGGCCTTCAGCCGCGCCGACCATGAGCAGATCGTGTACACGGTGAACCACCATGCGCCGGGCACGGCCACGCTGCGGGTGTTCCCCGGAACGGACCACTTCATGGCGGTGACGGGCACCATGCAGGAGAGCTACGACCTGTTCACGCGCGGCGAGATCCCCAGGCTGTTCGAGCTATTCGATCACGAGGTGCCCAAGGCGGCGGTGGGATGGGCGGAGGGCCTGTAAGGATGCCCTTGGGTGGTCGTCCTGCGAGGCGGGCCTGAGGGGGCGGGTTGTGGGGGGCATGCGGTGCATTCTTCGCCCTGCGTGTAACCTTTCGCCCGGTACCTCGACATACCTCCTTGCAACGCGATCCATCCATGGCGACCATCGAGGAGCAACGCGCCGCCTTCATGCTGGCCTACCGGGGCTGCCACGAACGCTTCGCGCTTTACTGCTCGGCCCTTGCGCATGGGCGGATGGACGCCGAGGACCTGATGCAGGACGTGCTGCTCTCGGCCTTTCACCACTTTGCGCGGATCGAGAAGCCCGAGGAGTTGCTGCACTACCTGTTGCGGGCGGCGAAGAACCGGTCCATCAGCGCATGGCGCGCGCGGCGCCGCATCGCCGACGTGGAGGACCGGCAGCTGGCGCGGCTGCATGCGGGCGGGGTGAGCGCCGAGACCATGGTGGATGTGCAGCTGCTCTACCGCGCGCTGGACAAGCTGTCGGCCGACCAGCGTGAAGCGCTGCTGCTCTTCGAGGTCACTGGGCTGCCGATGGCCGAGATCGCCGTGGTGCAGCAGAGCACGGAGGGCGCCGTGAAGACGCGCGTGAGCCGCGCCCGCAGCGCCCTGCGCGAACTGCTCGCCGACCGTCCCACCCTGTCCGCACCTGCCCGCACCCGCGCCCTGCTCACCCTCATCACCCTGCTGCCATGAGCGCCAATGAACCCCGCATGCCGGAACTGGCGGCGCTCCGCGAGTTGCCGCCGGAAGTGAGCCTCGCGCAGGTGGAGCGCTGGGTGGCCCTGTTCCCCCCCGCACCCCCGCCCAAACCCTGGTACCGTAACATCAACCTCAACACCATCATCATGACCACTGCAAGCACCCTTCTCTTCGGTGGACTGCTCTACTTCCTGAGCGCCGACCCCGCCACGCCGCCACCCGCATCCCAGGCCGCACCGCAACCCGCGCCGGCCATTGAAACCGCCCCTGCACCTTCCGCTGCCATTGAGCCCGCGGCATCAATGGCGCCAGCCACCACACCGCCACCGCGGACCAGCCCCGCACCGGCCGCAGACCCGGCATCCGATGCGCCCTTCGCATTCGTGGACACCATTTCATCTGTACCACCGCCCATGCTGTTGCCTGAACCTGCTGCCGCATCTCCCCCTCCACCTTCCGCTGCGCCGCTGACCGCTTCCGCGAACGAGCGCCGCTTTGATCTATCGGGCTTCACACGCGTGGTGCTGCTGGGGTCGCTGGACATGGAAGTGCACCAAGGCCCTTTCAGCGTGGTGGCCATCGGTACACCGGAGGAGCTGGAGCGCATACAGGCCAGCGTGAACGGCGATATGCTGAAGGTGCGCAACAAGGATTACGTAAGATGGTTCGAGATTGGCAGGATCGAACCCGTTAAGCTGGTGGTGCATATGCCCGATCTTGCCGCGTTCGACCTGGATGGTTCAGGCTCCGCCATAATGCACGGTTTCAGCGGGCAGGAAAAGGTGTTGATACGCCTGCTGGGATCCGGTGATATCGTGATGCAGTCCGTGCAGGATGTGGGCGAACTGCGCGTGGTACTCAGCGGTTCGGGCAATGTGCTCCTGGAGCGCTTTGCCGGACCAGGAGCCATTGAGCTCAGTGTGCGGGGCTCCGGCGATATCGAGGCCTTGGCGCTGCAGGACCTTTCCGCCTTACAGCTTGACATGCAGGGTTCCGGCCGGATCATCTGTCGCGATGCGGTGGTGAAGGGGAGGACCGACGTGGACCTCTCCGGCGGCGGCCATATCGTTGTTGCAGGCAGCACCACGCAGCTGGACGTGTCGCTGACGGGCTCTGGCGATGTGCAAGCAGGGGCCTTCGCTGCAGAGCGCGGCAGCGCTGAGTTGATCGGATCGGGCAATGCCAAGGTCAACTTCACCACGGATCAAGTGAGCACCACGGTGGTGGGATCCGGTGTGCTGATGCGCGTGAAGCGATGAGTTAGCCACAACCTCAAAAAATGCCTCGTCCTAAAATAGGTTGATCAAAAAAATAAAGACATTTAACAATATTGTTATCATAAAGAATAAACTAGGTCAACAATATTATAACTCCTGTAAATATTTTAATGTTGGGTCGTCATATACTTAAAAAAACAAGAAAAATGAAAATGAAAACAACACTCCTACTTTTTTTGTTAATGAGCATGCATCAACTCATTGCACAAAATACTCAATCACAAAAAATAGATGAATTTATTACGCAAAAAGGGGATGGATTTGATATTGCCTATGATAAGAAAGATGAAAAGGCATACAATGCTCTACTTTCCGAATATTTGGTACTACACGAAAAATTATCGGTAGACG
>CAZLGY010000089.1:0-11465 GCA_964559165.1 uncultured Chryseobacterium sp. | reverse complement strand
CCTTATTCCTGATCTTCGCACCATGGACCTCTCCCACATCCTCACCCACCTCGGCGAAGAACGTGAACGCGGCTACGACGCCGTTGTTCCGCCCATCGTGCAGAGCGGCAACTTCAGCTACCCCACCGTGGCCGCCATGCGTGCCACCGTTCAGCAGGAGATGGAGCGCCCCCTGTACACGCGCGGGTACAATCCCACGGTGGGCATGCTTCGCCGGAAACTTGCCGCGCTGGAGCACGCCGAAGATGCCCTCGTGTTCAGCAGTGGCAGTGCCGCCATCGCTGCCGCGGTGATGAGCTTCGTGAAGGCCGGCGATCATATCGTGTGCGTGGAAAAGCCGTACAGCTGGACCAGGAAGCTGCTGGTCGAACTGCTCGAACGCTTCCAGGTGACACACACGTTCGTGGATGGCACGGATGCAGAGAACTACCGCCGCGCGATCCGGTCGAACACCACGTTCTTCATCACCGAAAGTCCGAACTCGCTCACCTTTGAACTGCAGGACCTGCAGCACGTGGCGGCCATTGCAAAGGAGCACGGTATCATCACCCTGTGCGACAACAGCTTCAACAGCCCGCTGTTCCAGAACCCCATCGACCTTGGCATCGACCTGGTGGCACACAGCGGCACCAAGTACCTGAACGGCCACAGCGATGTGGTCGCAGGTGTGCTGGCAGGGAGCGCTGCGCATATCCGGCAGGTGATGAGCCGCGAATTCATGACCCTGGGCGCGGTGCCCTCACCCCATGATGCATGGCTGCTGATGCGCGGGCTGCGCACCTTGTCGCTGCGCGTGAACCGGAGTGCCGATAGTGCCGGACGTGTGGCCCGTTACCTGGAAGGCCACCCAAAAGTGAAGCGGGTACACTGGCCGGGCCTTGAGAGCCATCCACAACATGCGCTCGCACAGCGACAGATGAAGCGCGTGGCGGGGCTGATGAGCATCGAACTGGACGCCCCCGATGAGGCCGCGGTCGAGCGCTTCTGCGATGGGCTGCAGCGCTTCCTGATAGCAGTGAGCTGGGGCGGTTACGAGAGCCTGCAGTGGCCCGTGTGCGCCTTGAAAGGCCCAAGCGGATACTATACCGAACTCCCGTTCACGATGATCAGGCTGTACATCGGCATCGAGGACGTTGATGGCCTCATCGCAGACCTGGAACAGGGACTTGCGCGCATCTGAGGATACGCTCACTTCTTCCTGAAGAACAACCGGATCGGCACGCCCGTGAACCGCCAGTTCTCGCGCAGCCGGTTCTCCAGGAAGCGCTCGTAGCTGGGCTTGATGTACTGCGGAAGATTGCAGTAGAAGACGAAAGTGGGCACGTGCGTGGGCAACTGCTGCACGAACTTGATGGTGACCTGCTTCGCCTTGTACATGGGGGGGGGCTGGCGTTCGATCACGGCGAGCATCACATCGTTCAACTTGCGTGTGGCAATGCGTCGCTTGCGGTCCTCGTAAACCTGCATGGCCAGTTCCATCGCCTTCAGGATGCGTTGCTTCTCCAGCACGGAGATGAACAGCACTGGAATGTCCGTGAAGGGCTCCAGGCGCTGCTTGATCTCCGCCTCCCAGGCCTTCATCGTGTTGGTCTCCTTCTCCACCAGGTCCCACTTGTTCACAAGCACCACAAGCCCCTTGCCGTTCTTCTGGATGATGGAAAGGATGTGCAGGTCCTGCTGCTGGATGCCATCCTGCGCATCGATCATCAGCAGGCACACGTCGCTGTCCTCAATGGCGCGCACCGAGCGCAGCACGCTGTAGAACTCAATGTCCTCGTTCACCTTGCTTTTCTTGCGGATACCTGCGGTATCGAGCAGCATCACATCAAAGCCGAAGACCTTCCACCGGGTGTTGATGGGATCTCGGGTGGTGCCGGCCACGGGGGTCACGATGTTCTGCTCGCGCCCCAGCAACGCGTTCACCAGGGACGACTTCCCCACGTTGGGCTTGCCCACGATGGCAAAGCGGGGCACCTCGGCCTCTTCATCCTCGGTGGGCTTCGTGAAACGTTCCACCAGCGCATCGAGCAATTCACCCGTGCCCGCGCCGGACGCTGAGGAGATGTTGTAGACCTCGCCGAAGCCGAGCGAATAGAATTCCGCAGCGTTGATCTGGTGACGCGATTCGTCCACCTTGTTGGCCACGAGCATCACAGGCTTCTCGGTCCGGCGCAGCCGTTCCGCGATGGACTCGTCCATCGCCGTCACACCATCGTGGGTGTCCACCAGGAACAGGACCACATCGGACTCCTCCGTGGCCAGGTCCACCTGTTTGCGGATCTCCGACTCAAAGACGTCATCGCTGCCCGTGACATAGCCTCCGGTATCGATCACGCTGAACAGCACGCCGTTCCATTCGGACTTGCCGTAGTGGCGATCGCGCGTGGTGCCCGCCGTGGGGTCCGTAATGGCCTCCTTGCTTTCGGTGAGGCGGTTGAAGAGGGTGCTCTTCCCCACGTTGGGCCTTCCGACGATGGCGACGATGTTGCTCATGGGCTGTGATCGGGAGCAGCACGCTACGGGGCTGCGTGCCGGTGCTTTTCAGTATCCGTATCGTTTCAACTTGGTGGCATCCTCGCGCCAGTCCTCATCCACTTTCACACGCAGGTCGAGGAAGACCTTGGTGCCCACGAAGCGTTCAATGGCCAGGCGAGCCTCGGTGCCCAGCTTGCGCAGCGCCTTGCCGGCCTGACCGATGATGATGCCCTTCTGGCTTTCACGCATCACGATCACATCGGCCTGGATCTTTGTCAGGGCCTCTCCTTCCTCGAAGCTGTTCACCACCACCTGCGTGCTGTACGGGATCTCCTGCTTGTAAAAGGCCAGCACCTTCTCACGGATCATCTCACTGACGAAGAAGCGCATGTTGCGATCGCTCAGGTCCTCCTTATCGAAGTAAGGCGGATGCTTGGGCAACTGCGCGATGAGGTAGGAACGCAGTTCATTTACGTTGAGGCCGTAAAGCGCACTGATGGCGACCACCTTCGCCGCGGGGAACACTTCCTGCCAAAGGGAACACGACTCGGCCACGGCTTCGGCGCTGCCTGCATCGGCCTTGTTCACCAGCACGAGCAGGGGGCCTTCGTAGCGGCGCACCCGTTCAATGAGGCGCTCGGAGCGTTCGGGGCGCTGGCCCAGCTCCACCAATGCGATCAGCAGATCGGCATCCTGCAGGGCCTCCTCCACGGCACGCATCATGGCGGCCTGCATGCGGTACTGCGGCTCAAGGATGCCCGGGGTGTCACTGATGACCAGCTGGTGGCCCTCTCCATTGAGGATGCCAAGGATGCGGTGGCGGGTGGTCTGCGCCTTCGGGTTGGTGATCACCAATTGCTCGCCCAGCAAGGCATTGAGCAGGGTGCTCTTCCCCACGTTGGGCTCACCGATGATGTTGACGTATCCGGCCTTGTGTGCCATGGTCATGCGCATTGCGAAGATCGGCAGCGGATCGCCTGCCACCGGCCTTCAACGTGAAAGCCCGGCCTTGCGACCGGGCTTTCCTTCGTAGCGGGGGCAGGACTCGAACCTGCGGCCTTCGGGTTATGAGCCCGACGAGCTACCATCTGCTCCACCCCGCAATGGTCCGCAAAGATACACCTTCCATTGGGAACATCCGTATTTCTTTTTTCGGTGAAGGCCGCCGGACGCGCTGAACCGGGCGTGGTCGCCTGCAGATGAAGCCCGGACCAGGCGTCAGGCCTCCTCACCCAAGGCCTCCACATCAGCGGCTGCAGCCTCCCATTGCTGCATCACGGCGGCGATGCGCTGCGCCAGCTCACCGAGCCGTGCATATCCCTGCTGCAGCGCGTCATTGGATGCACCGGCCTTCATCACCTCCGCCTGGAGCGCCTTCTCCTCCAACTCGAGTTCGGACAGCTGCTTCTCCAGCCGCTCGACGGTGTTCTGGGCCTTGCGTCGCTCCTTCTCGCGGTCCCTGCGGTCACGCTGGTCACCCTTGTCCTTCCGCTCCTCCTTCACACGGGCCGAGGAACGTCCGATATCTGCGGTCTGGAGGGCCTTCCGCTTCTCGATCAGCTCCAGGATGTCGATGTGCTGGTCCCGGATGCGCAGTTCGTCCAGCTCCAGGATGCGCGTGGTGAGACCGGTCAGGAAATCGCGGTCGTGGCTCACCAGCAGGAAGGCGCCCTCGTAGTTCTTCAGCGCCTCCTTGAGCACGTCCTTGCTCTGGATGTCCAAATGGTGCGTGGGTTCATCGAGGATGAGGAAATTGAGCGGCTTCAGCAGCATGCAGCACAGTGCGAGGCGAGCTCGTTCCCCACCGCTGAGCACCTTCACCTTCTTGTCCACGTCCTCGCCGCTGAACATGAATGCGCCCAGCATGGCCCGCACCCGCACCCGGTTCTCCTCGCTGGCCGCATCCTCGGCGGTCTCCAGCACGGTCCGTTGCGGGCTCATGCGCTCGGGCATGTCCTGTGCGTAGTAGCCCACGATCACATTGTGCCCCAGGCGGATCTCGCCCGCATGGGCCTCTTCGCCCATGATCATGCGCACCAGGGTGGACTTGCCGGTCCCGTTGGCGCCGACCAATGCCAGGTGCTCGCCCTTGGCGATGGTGAGTTCGGCACCCCGGAAGATGTGCTTGTCGCCGTAGCTCTTACTGACGTTCTTCACCTCGCACACCAGCTTGCCCGAACTGGGTGCGGGGGGGAACTTCACAAGCATCTTGCGCAGGTCCTCGTCCTCCTCCTCGATGCGCTCAAGCTTCTCCAGCTTGGTGATGAGGCTTTGCGCGAACGCCGCCTTGCTGGCCTTTGCGCGGAACTTGTTGATGAGGGCCTCTGTCTCCTTGATGTAGCGCTGTTGGTCCTTGGCCGCAGCCGACTGCTGCTCACGTTCCACCTTGCGCAGCTCCACGTACTGGCTCCACGAGGCTTTGCGGTCTATGATCCGCCCACCTGCAACCTCGATGGTCCGCTTGGTCAGGCGGTCAAGGAAGGTCTTATCGTGCGATATGAGCACCAGCGCTGACGGATAGGTACGCAGCAGGTCCTCCAGCAATTGGATGGCCGGCAGGTCCAGATGGTTGGTGGGTTCGTCCAGCAGCAGCAGGTCTGGCTGCATCAACAGCAGGCGTGCGAGCTCGGCACGCATGCGCCAGCCTCCGCTCAGCTCGCTCATCAACCGGTGCATGTCAGCCCCCACGAAGCCGATCCCCTTGAGCATGCGTTCGATCTGCATGTCGTGGTCAGCGGCACCGATGGTATTGAGGCGCTCGTGCGCATGCGCCAGCAATGTTGCGAGCTCCATGGCCTCGTCGTCGGTGGTGGCCTTCTCCAGGTCCTTCTCGATGCGTTCCAGCGAGGCCTGCAGGGCAAGTGCCTCCTCAAAGGCCTTCTCGGCCACCTGCCACGGAGTAAGCTCGAGGTTGTGGGCCATCTCCTGGGGCAGGTAGCCGAGGGTAAGCTCCCTGGGCTTTCCAATGGTGCCCTTGTCGTACGGCTGTGCACCGGCCAGGACCTTCAACAGGGTGGACTTGCCGGCCCCGTTGCGCCCCACAAGACCAATGCGGTCATCGTTGCCGATGAAGAAGGAGACCTCATCGAACATCGGGCGTTGTCCGAAGTGGAGGGTTAGGCCTTGGACGGTGATCATGCGCGGGGAATTGGCCGACGGGGCCGCGTGGAAAGGGCCGCAAAAGTAGCAAAGCCCCGGGGGACCGGGGCTTTGCGCGTCAGTTGGGGAGGTTGTGGCTCAGAAATTCCACAGATCGTGCTCGAACTCGAACAACTGCTGCTTGATCTCCTCACCTTCGAGCAAGGCGTTCAGGCCCGTCTTGTATTGGTTGATACCACGGTCGTACACGTTGCTCCACTTGGTGATGTAACTGCTGAACTGGCGCTTCCAGAAGATGTCCTCAAAGCTGCGCCGCTCGGCATCGTTCTCCCGGTTGAAGGCCTCCCAGTTGGCGAAAAGGTAACGGCACTCGGGGTAGTAAAGCCAGAAGAGTGGGGTGTAACCGCGCACCTCCCCATCATCACCGCGGCTCTCCTTCAAGGGTGCGATACCAATGATGCGGATGTCGAGGGTGGAGCGCTGCTTGTCGAAGATCCAATCCTCCTTGACGCTGTACATCTTGATGTCGCGGCTCTCGAGGTTGATCTCCTGGATGAACTGCTCCATCTCCTGGGTCTCGATGCTCTCCCTGTACTGGGTGTCGATGCGCGTGAAGATGTCCTTCAACTCGCTGGCAAGCAAGGGTTTCTTGAACTCATCGTCGGTTCCCACCGGACCCACGCTGTAAGCGGTGATCGATCCATCCACCAGCAACCCCTGACGGATCACGTCAAAGAGGCTCTTCCGGTCATTGATGGCTTCCGTGGGGAAGTACAACGGGTGGTTCAACTTCTCGCGCAGGTCGATGGTGCGCCACACGCGGCGGGCCCACATCACATCCGCTTCGCGGATATGGGTGTACGGCACCACACGCTTGGTCTTGGTGTGCTCCTTGATGTAAGCACCATCGAGCACGGTCTGGGCCATGGCCTGCGGCATGGTACCGACGCCGACCAGCGAGAGGACGGCTGCTGCGGTGAGGTTCTTCAGGTTGCGCATCATGGTGCTCATCATCGATCTGTATCAAACCACCTTGAACGAAAGGCCGCCGAGGTTCCGTACGGTGCCATCAGGGCCACGGGCCTTGATACCCTCGATCCAGACCTTCTGGCCGGGCTTGGCTTTTTGGAACATCTCGCGCATTTCACCGCTCACAGCAGCGCCTTTCACCATCTTTTCGATCGGGGCGCCGTTCACCACCATGGTGACACGGTACTCCACCACATCGAACTTCAGGTCGAACTCGAAGTCGATCATCTTGGCGATGACACCGGCGGCAGCGGTGAGCTCGGCTTTCTTGACCGTCTCATCGTTCACGCTTTTGCCGGCGAAATAAGGCGTGGGGCTGGGCACGTTCTTCACACGGAACTTAATCCCGGGCATGCTCTTCTTGGAGCCGTCCGGGTTGGTGACCGTGGCACTGATGGTGGCCTCGTTGTCCTTTCCGGGCCGCATGATGAACCCTTCACCGCCTTTTGAAAGTGAACCGTTCGTGGCGCTGGGCTGGATATCCTTGTCGCTGTATCCACTGACGCTGATGCTCACGGGATTATCCACACCACGGTAGAACACGTTCATCTTGGTGGGGCTCACCACGAGGTTCGGTGCGGCCACTTCGTATTCGGTGGTGAACACCTCGGTGGTCACTTCGCCACCCACCGGTTTGTACTTGATGATGCCGCTCACCGTACGCAGGCCTGCGCCGGAGGCCGTCTGCTCCAGGCGGGCCATGGCACCGTTCATGGGAAGCTTGATCGACTCACCGATGATCTCCTTCTTCACGGTATCCACGCGGGCACCGGGGCCGCAGATAAAAACCTCCGGAGCGTTCTGGTCATCATAGGCACCCAGGAAGATATCGGCGGTGTATTTGGCACCGACCGTCACATAGCTGCTCTGGGGCTTGACGATCGCGGTGAGCTTGTTGAACTTGAAGCTCTTGCCTTCAACGGCGTCCATCATCCGCTTCACCACCTCGCCTTCCGCGTTGCGTACATCCGCCTGGATCTTGCTCAGGATGGTGATGCCCGCAGCCAGGGGCACGTGGTAGAAGTTGATGCTCTCCCAGTTGTTCACCGTTCCCGAGGCGTCCTTGCGGTCCTCGAAGTTGAACACGCGGTCCATGGCAGCACCGAGGTCCTTGTCATCCTTGCGGCTGTTCTTCACGAGGTCGCGGAAAGCCTCCAGTTTCCCGCGCAGCTCCTTCGCCGTGAACGGTCCTTCCTTGGGGTTGGCCGGTTCATCGCCGATGAGCAGGTTCGTGAGCTCGTCCTGGCTGTCTTTCTTGTTGACCTTCGCCAGATCCATGATACGACCATCGCCGAGCACCACGCTGTCGCGGGGCAGCCCTTCTGCGGTCATGATCACTTTGGCCTTGATCGAATCCACGTAGGTGATCAGGTCGGCTCCGGCCTCCTTGATCCGTTTCGCATCCTTCCAAGCTGCGCCGTACTTGGCTTCGTTCTCCTTGGCAAAGGCCTCGAAGCTGCCGTACTGGGCTTTCATCTTGTCGTTCAGCGAGAGCTTGGTGTTCTCCAGACCGTTGTTCACGGTGATGAAGCTGTCGAGGATCTCCTTGGACACGTTCATGGCCAGGAGTGCCGTCAGCACCAAGTACATCATATTGATCATCGCCTGTCGAGGCGACTGCTTACCACCGGCCATATCTGGTTTCTGGGTTTAGCAGGTTGCTTCGTTCACAGAGCGACGGCTTAGCCGCGCACGGTCATGGCGTTCAACATATTGCCGTACACCGTATTGAGCTTCTGCAGGTTGTCGCTGAGCTCGGCGATGTTCTCCTTGTAGCGCTTGGTGTCCTCCACCGAGTTCTTCAGGTTAGCGAGCATCTCGCCCATACCCTCGAACATCTGGTTGGCGGCTTCCAGCTTTTCGCGGCTTCCGCGCAACTGCATCTCATACATTTCATTGAGCGCGCCAAGGTTCTGGCTCATGCGCTGCAGACTTTCCCCAGCGTTACGGCCTGCATCAACGTTGTTGGTAAGACCCACCAAGCTCTCGCTGGCCTTGCTGTAGCTGTCGCTCAGGCTGTTCACCTTGCTGCTGGCGTCCTTCAGGCTGTTGGCATACTCGTTGGTGGCTGCAGCCGCGCCCGTGATCTCACCGATCTGCCTGGCCTGGTCGCTGAGGGAACGCATTCCCTCACCAAGGCTGGCGATCAGCTCGGGTTCGATCTTGGCGCTTTCCAGCATGTCATCGAGCTGCTCCGTGATCGAACGGTTGTCCTCCTTGCGGAACTCCTCGCCCTCATGACGCTCACCGGTGGCCAACTCGGGGTAGACCAGGCTCCAATCGATCTCCTCATGCGGCGGTTCGAACGCAGAGAAGAAGAAGATAACGGCCTCCGTGCTGAGGCCTACGACCAGGAACAGACCGGAGAACGGCCAGTGCATGATCTTGAAGAGTGCACCTATGATCACGATCGCCGCACCGATACCGTACAGTTTGGCCATGAAGTTCTTCCACTTCTTGCTGCCTGGTTTCATTGTAATTCCTTGCGTTTAAGAGGTTGGTCTGAAAGGTCTTCCTATCTATGGAATGCGGACGCCCTGGTTCCGTAACGCCCGTTGTTCCCGTGGTCTAGAGGTCCTCATCGTTCACGGCCTTGCCACGACCCAGGTAGGTCATGACCGAGCGGAAGCCGATGTAGGCCTTGGTCGTATCCTGGTACTCATAGCTGCGGGTACCGGTCTGCATGTAGTAGCCGATATCCTTCCAGGAACCGCCGCGGATCACCTTGCGCTTGAGCGAAGGTGGATCGTTGGCAAGCGCGTCATAACTATACTCGGGGTTGAGGTCGTGATCAAAATCGTACACGCTCTCATCGAACGCAGTGCTCGTCCACTCCGACACGTTACCGGCCATCTGGTAAAGGCCATAATCATTCGGCGTGTAGCTATCCACCGGGACCGTGTGGAACCCGCCGTCGTCCACATAGTTGCCGTGGAGCGGCTTGAAGTTCCCCAGGAAGCACCCCTGGCGGTTGCGCACGTAGGGGCCACCCCATGGATACGGGGCAAGGTCCAGGCCACCGCGCGAAGCATATTCCCACTCGGCCTCGGTGGGCAGGCGGAACCGGTTGATGAACGCCTCACCGTTCTGCTCAAGCCAGCTGTTCATGAGCTGGGTCCGCCATACGTTGAAGGCCGTGGCCTGCACCCAGGTGACACCCACCACCGGATAATCATCGTAGGCCGGATGCCAGAAATAGTTCTCCGTCATCGGCTCGTTGAAGCTGTAGGTGAAATCATGCACCCACACCAAGGTGTCCGGGTATACGTTGATCACTTCCTTGATGATGAACTTGCTCCGGTCCGTATGGCCACGGATCGCGTTGTTCTGGCCCTTCACGTTCGTGTAGCTCAGGTCCAGGTCGCGGGCGTTGTTCGCCTTTCGGGCCGCCTCCTTCAGGTCGATCCAGTAGTACTCGAACATCAGTTTCCGCGTGTCCACCTCCTTGCGGCGGTAGAAGCGCTCACTTTCGCTCAGGAACATGTCGGCCAGGGCTTCACGCTCCTCATCGCCGTACCAATTGATACGCTCACGCCAGTTGATCACGGGCGGATCGATCTCCTCTCCGAACTCGTCCTCCGTGATCACGTGCTCACCGATATCCTCGTCTCCCAGGATGCGCTTGGCGATGGAGTCACGCACGTAGAACACGAACTGTCGGTACTCGTTGTTGGTGATCTCCGTCTGGTCCATGTAGAACGCCTGGACGGATACCGTCTTGCTCTTCGTCACAAGGGCATAGGGTACATCCTGGTCGGATGGCCCCATGACGAAGCTCCCCATGGGGAGGTAGTTCATTCCGTAGGGGTCCACTTGGTACCACCCAGGCCTGCCCTGGACACCAATGAGCTGCCCCTGACCACCCTGACCACAGCTCGCCAGCAAGCCGATGGCACAGAGATAAAAGATGGGACGTTCCATGTTCTTCCGTTTATGCCGTTCCGAAATTCCTTGCGGACACCGTTGCATCGGGTGAGGGGTAAGCAACACCCGATCGGGGTCGTGTACGGCAGTTGGTTTTATTGGTTACGAGGCCTATCAGAGGAAGCGTACGTTCCTGTAGATCTGTGTATCCGGCTTCTTTTCAAGGAGCACGCAGTAATTCAGCATGACCTCATGGCTGCCGCTGCTGTAGTTCCTGAGGCGTGATGTGGTGACATCGTAGCTATATCCCAACCGGAGCATCGATTTTTCGTTCGGCTTGAACTGGTATCCGAGCATGGGTGCGATGGCGTCCTCAGTACGGTACGAAACGCCCAACCAAAGGGCATTATTATAGAGGAACGTGGCGTTGAGGTCGAACTGCGTGGAACCGCCGCCATCGTTCTTCACCAGCACGCTCGGCTGGAGCACGTATTTCTTGTCACCCTTGATGGCCCAATCGTATCCGGCCTGGACGAAGTAATGCCTGCGGGTCTGGATGCTTACGGCATCCATCTTCACCTCGGTGAGGTGGGTGCTGGACAGGCCGATCCAGAACGTGGGCGCTGTGTAATACAGACCTGCGCCCAGGTCGAGGCCGAAGTCGCTGGCACCGCTGTAAGGAATGGCGTTATCGCGACCGAGTTCCCGATCATCACGCACCACCCATTGGTTGCCCAACCGGTGGGTGAGCATTCCGAACGAGAGGCCCACCCCAAGGGTTCCGGCCCCGAGTTTGCGATGAAAGGAATAATGGAGTTTCGCAAAGGTCGTCTTCTGCTGCCCGAGCTCGTCAAGGTAGACGGACAGCCCCACCCCGCTGCTGATGCGCTTGATGGCCATGTGGGCGTTCAGCAGGCCGGTCTTCGGCGCGCCGTCAAAACCTGTCCACTGCTGACGCAGCAGCGCGGTGGCACACAATTGGCCGGTGGTGCCGGCCA
>CAZLGY010000088.1:11345-11730 GCA_964559165.1 uncultured Chryseobacterium sp. | reverse complement strand
GACAACTGGATGTGGCCGCGCCACACCGGCGACTTCAGCATGTTCCGCGTGTACACGGGTCCCAACGGCGAACCGGCCGACTACAACGAGGCCAACATCCCCTACAAGCCCGCGCACCACTTCCCCGTGAGCATTGCCGGTGTGAAGGAGGGTGACTTCGCCATGGTGATGGGCTACCCCGGCAGCACAGACCGCTTCCTCAGCAGCCAGGGCGTGAAGCTGGCCCTCGACATCGAGCAGCCCAGCCGTGTGAAGATCCGTCGCGCCAAGCTGGACATCTACGAAGAGTTCCAGGCCAAGGACAACAAGGTGCGCCTGCAGTATGCCAGCAAGCATGCCCAGGTGAGCAACTACTGGAAGTACTTCATCGGCCAGCAGCGCGGAT
>CAZLGY010000088.1:0-11335 GCA_964559165.1 uncultured Chryseobacterium sp. | reverse complement strand
TGACAAGAAGCAGGCCCAGGAGACCGCCCTGATGAATTGGGTGGACGCGAATGAAGCGCGCAAGGGCACTTACGGTGAAGTGATGCAATTGCTGGACCGGGGCTATGCCGAACGCACCAAGTTCGAGAAGGCCAGCGTGTACATGCAGGAGGCCGCCTTCGGCTGTGAAGCCATCGTGCTCGGGTTCCGCATGTACGGCCTGAAGATGCAGCTGGCCACGGATCCGAAGGACGCCGCCAAGGTGAGCGCTGCGGTGGCCCGTGTGCAGGCCGCTGCGGACGACTTCTTCAAGGACTACCATGCACCGCTGGACCAGAAGGTCACCGCCACCATGTTCAGCATGATCCACAGCGACGTGGAGCGCGACCTGCAGCCCGGCATCATGGCCACCATCGAGAAAAAGTACAAGGGTGACTTCGATGCCTGGGCCAAGCAGCTGTTCGCCACGAGCATGCTGGTGGACCGTGCCAAGCTGGACGCCTTCCTGGCCAAGCCCACGCTGAAGGTGCTGGACAAGGACATGGGCTTCCAGGCGGCCGAGAGCTGCCTGAACCACTTCCGCAACGTGCTCGGCCCTGCTGCCGGCGCGGGTGATGTGGACATCGAGAAGGGCTACCGCCTGATGGTGGCCGCCATGCGCGAGATGGACCCCAACAAGGCCTGGTATCCCAACGCCAACAGCACCATGCGCCTCACCTACGGACAGGTGGGCAGCTACGTGCCGATGGACGGTGCGTTCTACAAGCACGTGACCACCGCCAAGGGCATCCTGGAGAAGGAGGACCCCACCAACGACGAGTTCATCGTGCCCGCGCGCCAGAAGGAGCTGCTGATGAAGAAGGACTACGGCCGTTACGCCGATGAGAACGGTGAGCTCATCACCTGCTTCATCAGCAACAACGACATCACGGGAGGCAACAGCGGCAGCCCGGTGATCAACGAGAATGGCGAGCTGATCGGCATCGCCTTCGATGGCAACTGGGAAGCCATGAGCGGCGACATCGCCTTCGAGCCCGAACTGCAGCGCACCATCAGCGTGGACATCCGCTACGTGCTCTGGTGCATCGACAAGCTGGCCGGCGCCGGCCACCTGGTGAACGAGATGACCCTGGTGGAGCGCAAGCCCGAGGTGAAGGAAGTGGCACCGGCCCCGGTGGAAGAGGTTGTGCCCGCGCCTGCACCCCGCAAGAAGAAGTAAGCCAGATCGATAAACGGTAACATGCGAACGGCGCCGCGGAAGGGGCGCCGTTCGCTGTTCAGCGATGTTCGAAGTCTACCGCATCACCTTCACCGCCTTCTTCACCAGCGGCTCGCCATCGAGCAGCAGCGTTACATAGTACACACCCGGGGGTGAGGTCAGACCGGCGGGTTGGATCAGCAGGGTCTGCAAGCCATGGAAGGAGCTGTTGCCACTGGTGGCACCTGAACCGTAGCTGCTTGTGAAGTTGAACGTGAGGCCACTACCTTCACCCCACTATGCGCGACCCACGCCTGTCCGATGCCTTGCCCGAGCTGGTGCGCGAGGGACTGTTGGAGCCTGCACAGGCCGATCGCATCCGGGTGCGCTATGGCCTTTCGGAAGGTCGTGGTGGTTCGGCGATGATGCTGGTGCTCTCCATCGTGGGCAGCCTGCTGGTGGGGCTGGGCATCATCCTCATCGTGGCGCACAACTGGGACGACCTGCCACGCAGTGCGCGCACCATGCTGGCCTTCGTGCCGGTGCTGCTGGGTCAGGCACTGGTGGGCATTGCGCTCTTCCGCAAGCAGGGCAATGTGGCGTGGCGGGAAGGCAGTGCGCTGTTGCTCGCCACCGGCATCCTGGCGAGCGTGGCGCTGATCAGCCAGATCTACCACATCCACGGCGAACTGCAGGGCTACCTGTTGCTGTGCAGCGCACTGATGCTGCCGCTGCTCTACCTACCCGGCTCCGTGCTGGTCACGTTGGGCTATCTGGCCTTGGTGCTGTGGCAGGGCGTACTGGTACGTACGGAGGGCTACGGCACACACCACCTCCCGTGGGGCATGCTGGTGCTGTTGCTGGCCTCGGTGCCGGCCTATGTACAGCACGCGCGGCGCAATGGCGATAGCTTGGGCTTCTGGTGGCACAGCCTGTTGCTGGCCATCGCGTTGGGGGTGGCCGGGCAGCTCTTCCACCGCGACTGGGAGCTGCCGCATCTGGTGGTGCTGCTGTTCCTGGCGGCGGCGTACACCGTGGTGCCGTGGCTCCATCCCGGCCGCACGCTGCGCACCTGGCCCTGGGCCTTGGTGGGTGGCAGCACGATCCTCGTGGTGCTCTTCGCCTTCAGTTTCCGCCCACTGTGGGAGGAGCTGCTGCGCGAGACGATGTTAGGCTGGCGCAAGGATGTGCTGCCATTGGGCATCAGCATGGTCGTATCGATCACCGCGCTGGTCCTGGCGCATCGCCATCGCAAGCCGTTCGAGCGCTGGCCCTATCCGGAGGCGTTGGCGCTCTTCCTGGTCTGCCTTGGCGTGGGCCTTGCTTCGCCCGCGCTGGCGGCCGTGCTGATGAACCTGGCCCTGCTGGTGGTGGGTGTGCTCACCATGCGCCAGGGCCTGCAGCAGGGCTCGCTGAAGCGCATGAACCTGGGTCTGCTGGTGGTGAGCCTCACCATCCTCTTGCGCTTCTTCGATACCGACCTCAGCTTTGTGCTGCGCGGCCTGGTGTTCATCGCCGTGGGGCTGGCCTTCCTCTTCATGAACCTGCGCATGCTGCGCCAACAGAAGCGTGATGGAAAAGCGGGTTAGGATCCTTCTTTTCAGCCTGATGGCCGTGGTGCAGCTGGGCGCGTTGGCGTGGATGATCCGCGACCATGAGCAGGTGCTGGAAAAAGGCCGCGTTTACCGCTTCCGCACAGCACCCATCGATCCGCGCGATCCGTTCCGCGGCGAGTACGTGATGCTGGACTTTGCGGCGGATGAGGGCAATTGGCCGTTGCCGGACAGCGCCGCACAAAAATCCTATGCCTTGCTGGCCGAGGACAGTGCGGGGTATGCTTATATCTCCGCCTTACGCATGGAGCTGCCTGTTGATGGCAGTGATCACCTGCGTGTCCACTTCGGCACGTGGTCGGGTGACACCGTGCAGCGGGTGCTGCTGCCCTTCGACCGGTTCTACCTGGAAGAGGGTGATGGCGCCGCCACCGAACAGCTCCTGCAGCCGGTGTGGGAAGCGGACACCCTGATCCAGCCCCTGCCCGCGCACGCCGTGGTAAGGGTATACGGGGGCGAAGCGGTGATCGAGGACCTTGTGGTGGACGGCCGCTCCATCCACGCGTGGCTCAACGAAGTGGCACCAACGTCCCCGTAGCGTTCCGGCGTTCGTGCTCCACCAGGGCGATGGACGCACCGATGGCGGCCATCGCGGGTCCGAACATCACCCCGAAGAGCGGCAACTTCATCACCAGGTTGAACAGGGCGCCATTGGCAAGCACCACGCCCAGCCGGTCGTTCACCGCACGCACACTCTCGCTGATGCGCAGCTTGCGACGCTCGGACACATAGTCCACCATGGAGAAGCCGTAGAAGTAGGAAGACAATGCGAACAACGCCAGCGCGCTGAGGGGCGCGAGGATGGGCACGAAGAGCTTCAACACCCAGATGCCGACGGATAGGCCCAGTTCAAGGAAGCCATTGCGCGCCGCGATGAGCGCACCCCGCATGGCATCGTGGATCAGTTGCTTCCACGAGAAGGGGTAGGTGCGTCCGGTGAGGATCTCCTCGGTGCGTTCGCTCGCATACGCCAGCAAGGGCGACAGGAGGATCAGCACCAGGTACTTGTTGATCTTGAAGAGCAAATAGAGGATGGCCACCTGCAACAGGAAGGTCGTCACCGCCTCGCGCGCACCGTTCACGAAGTCCTTGATGGACGCCCAGTACGACGGGTCGGCCTCGGACAGCGGGATCTCCAGCCAGTGGGCCAGCCAGTGGGAAAGCTCGTGTACAGGTCCGTTCAACAGCGTGAAGAACAGCCAGACAAGCAGGGCGAAGAGCACCACCGGCACCAAGAACATCCATCCCATGCCATGGCGCAGGGCGAAGCCGAAGGCGCGCAGGAAGGAGGATATGCCGAGGCGGAGATCGCGGTTGAACATGGTGGCACAAAGATCCCCTGTGCCGGATCGTGCGCTACGGATCTACATGAGCGGAAGGGCGACGTGCCAAGCGGCGAGCGGGGTGGCCGGGCTACCTTTGCACCTTGCCTGCACCTCCATGGAGCTCGACCCCCTCACCGCCCTCTCACCCATTGATGGGCGCTACCGCGAGAAGACCCGCCACCTGTCCGCCTGGTTCAGCGAACAGGCCCTGATGCGCTACCGCCTGCAGGTGGAACTGGCCTACTTCGAGTTCCTCTGCGAGATCCCATTGCCCGAACTGCAAGGGACCGACCGCAACGGGCTCGCCCCCCTGCGCCGCCGGCTGGATGAGTTGAGCACCAGCGATGCCCAGCGCATCAAGGCCATCGAGAAGGTCACCAACCACGACGTGAAGGCCGTCGAGTATTTCCTGAAGGAACGCTTGGAGGAATGTGGCCTCAGCGGTCAGCAAGAGTTCGTCCACTTCGCGCTCACCAGCCAGGACATCAACAACACGGCACTGCCCCTGCTGTTGAAGGACTTCGTTCACCAGTGCTACCTGCCGGCCATCATCGGGTTGCGCGACGCCCTGCACGGCCACGCGCTGGAATGGGCCCGCATACCGATGCTGGCCCGCACCCACGGCCAGCCCGCCTCCCCCACCCGACTGGGCAAGGAGGTACAGGTCTTTGTGGAGCGCATCGATGCCCAGCTGAAGTTGTTGCGCGAAGTGCCCTTCACCGGCAAGTTCGGTGGCGCCACCGGCAACTTCAACGCCCACCATGCCGCTTATCCGGAGCTGGACTGGGTGAAGCTGGCGGACCACTTCCTGCTGGAGAAGCTGGGCTTGCACCGCCAGCAGTTCACCACGCAGATCGACCATTACGACCAACTGGCCGCGCTCTTCGACGCCATGCGCCGCATCAACACGGTACTGCTGGACCTCTGCCGCGACGTATGGCAGTACATCAGCATGGACTACTTCCGCCAGCGCATCAAGGCGGGCGAGATCGGCAGCAGCGCCATGCCCCACAAGGTGAACCCGATCGACTTCGAGAACGCCGAAGGCAACCTGGGGTTGGCCAATGCCCTCTTCCATCACCTGAGCGAGAAGCTGCCCATCAGCCGCCTGCAGCGCGACCTGACGGACAGCACCGTGACCCGCAACATCGGGGTGCCGATGGCCCACACGGTGATCGCGCTGGAGGCCATCCGGAAGGGTCTTGCCAAGCTGTTGTTGAACGAAGCGGCCATCGCCCGCGACCTCGAAGCACAGTGGGCCGTGGTGGCCGAGGGCATCCAGACCATCCTGCGCCGCGCGGGCTATCCGCAGCCCTACGAGCGCCTCAAGGAGCTCACGCGCGGCAAGGAACGCATCGGTCGGGAGGACATCGCTGCCTTCATCGACGCGCTGGAGGTGGACCCTGCGACCAAGGAGCGCTTGAAGGCCCTGAGCCCTGCGACGTACACCGGCATCGACCTGCTGCAACGGGTGATGCCCTGAGGCACGGGCACGGTCCGGATACCGGCGCCGGTTGAGGATGTGTTATGTCGGGCGTACAACTGTTCGAGCCAAGGTGGATAACCTTGTTAACAAGACCGGCCCATGACCGGCAGCGCACCGCGCACGATGCTGCGAACTTCGCGGGAACGGAAAGCACCATGCTCACAGCGCTGTTCGGTAAGAGAAAGATCGCAGAGGAGAAACTGGCGAACGCGTTCATCCATGCCCTGTTCGAATTCACCGAGCAGGGTTTCCCGCTGATCTGCGCGGAGATCAACGAGTCGCCGGAGTTCGTCACGTCCCCCGCCCTGGATCATGTGAACGATGTGACGTTCGCGAAGATCCTGCTGGCAGGCAACCTCACAGAGATGGGCCGCGCACTGGGACCGGGTACCGACAAGCGGGTGCAGGGTCTGTGCGTTTCGAAGTTCGCCGCTGCGATGGAGCTTGACACCACCTCCCTTGAGGTGGAGATCAACGGGATCCGCAGCCGCATGGAACGGCTCAACTTCCCCAGCAAGAACACGGTCTACGCAATGGCCAAGGCCCTCTTCGCAGAATACGACCTGTTCTGCTTCCAGGACGTTTACTTCCGCGAGCAGCGGGCACCCAACCCCATCGTGCTCAAGCGGCTCAACGGGCTCATGGGCTACTTCCTCTGGAACTGGACCGAAGTGGCTTCGGAGTACCGCATCGTGTGAACCTGCTCGCCGAACGGTATCGACGGTTCCAGCCCGGTGGGTGACGGTTCAGCGCCCCACCCCCAATTGCTCCTCGGCCATGGTGGCGATGTGTCCGCCGATGGCGAGCGCCGCGGTGGCTGCCGGTGAGGGCGCATTGAGCACGTGGATGTGGGCACCGCTTCGCTCGATGCGGAAATCGTCCACCATGTTACCATCGGTACCCAATAGCATGGCACGGACACCGGCGCGGCCGGGTTGGATATCGTCCATGGTGAGCGTAGGGATCAGGCGCTGCAGGGTGCGCAGGAAGAGCCTCTTGCTGAACGCGCGGCGGTATTCGTTGATGCCATAGCTCATATTGCGCATGAAGAGCTTCCAGGTGCCTCCATAGGTGAGGGCGTCCCAACTGTCGCGCAGGTCGAAGTCGGTCTTCCCATAGCCTTCGCGCTTGAAGGTGAACACGGCGTTGGGTCCGCATTCGATGCTCCCATCGGTCATGCGGGTGAAGTGCACGCCGAGGAAGGGGAAGCGCGGGTCGGGAACCGGATAGATCAGGTGCCGCACCTTGTGTTTGCCCTGTTCGGTAAGGTCGTAGTAATCGCCGCGGAACCCGACGATCTGCTCGGCCACGGTGGCACCATCCTGGCGGGCGAGACGGTCGCTCTGGAGACCTGCGCAGAAGATCACCCAGCGGGCCTGGTAAGTGTCCTTGTTGGTGCGGATGATGCTATGCCCATCGCGTTGCTCCACTCCGCGGAACTCCTCCTGCAGGGCCACACGGCTGCCGGCATTCACGCCCAGGGCCACGCGTGCCATGGTGTTGGTGGCGCCCCGGAAATCGATGATACCGGTGCATCCCACATGGACCCCCGCCACACCTTCGCAATAGGGCTCGATCTCCTTCACCTCAGCGGCCGTCACACGGCGCATACCCTCGATGCCATTGTCCACCCCGGTGTTGTAGATCTTCTCCAGGCGCGGCAGTTCGTCCGCGGTGGCGGCCACGATGAGCTTTCCGCAGATGTCGTGCTTCACACCGTGCTCCCGGGCAAATGCCACGAGTTCGCGTCGGCCCTCCACGCAATTCCGGGCCTTGTAGCTGCCGGGCTTGTAATAGATGCCACTGTGGATCACCCCGCTGTTGTTCCCGGTCTGGTGATCGGCCAGGGCCTGCTCCTTCTCCAGCAGCAGGATGCGGAGGCCGGGATGGCGCGTCTGCAACTTGTACAGGGTGGCGGCACCCACGATGCCACCACCCACAATGATGACATCCCAGTTCGTTGTTGTGCTCATCGGTGCATATCCAAACAGGTACGAAGGTACGTGGGTGCTATTCCTCCGCATGTACGCCGGGCACCTCATCACGCGGAACCATGAAGAGGAGCACCATGCCCACCACGAAGAAACTGCCGATGATGAGCACCGAGTTGCGCAGGTCACCAGTGAGCTGGAAAACGAGCCCGTACGCGAGCGTACCGAGCACGGTGGAGAGGTAGTAGCTCACATCGAAGAAGGAGAAATACGATGCATGGTCGGTGGTCTCGGGAAGGAACTTCGAGTAGGTGCTCCGGGAAAGCGCCTGGGTGCCCCCCATGACCAGGCCCACACCGGAGGCCAGCAGGTGGAATTCGTGTGCCCAATGGATGCTATAGGCCATCACGCTGAGGGCCACCCATGCCAGCGCGCCGATCATCAGGGCGCCGAGGTTGCCGAAGCGCGCACTGAGCCACACGAATAGCCGGGCACCCACCACGGCCACCAACTGGATGAGCAGGATGCTGATGATGAGGCTGGCATCATCGATGGGCAGCACCTCCCCCGCCGGGCCCACCTGCTTGATCTCCTCCTTCGCATAGCCCACCGCCAGGTACATGACCGTCTGGATGCCCATGTTGAGCACGAAGAAGGCCATGAGGAAGCTGTTGAGGCGCTTGGTGCCCTGCAGTTCCCTCCACACCTTGCGCAATTCGCGGTAACCATTGGCGATGACGTTTCCCTGTGGGCGCCGGCCGTACTGGTCATCTGGCAGCACCCGGAAGGCGAGCTGGGCGAACCCCACCCACCAGAGCGCCACGGTGAGAAAGGTGAGGCGGGCGGGCAGGCCGCCGTGGTCCGGTATGCCAAGGAGGGTGATGCCATCACCGTCCGGGTCCATCACCATCAACAGATTGATGATGAGGAGTAGTACGCTGCCGACATAGCCCATGATGTAACCGCGCGCGCTGATCCTGTCATGGTCGTGCTTTTCCGCGATCTCGGGCAGGAAGGCATCGTAGAAGATGAGGCTGCCGCTGAAGCCGGCGCAGGCCAACAGCACCATGAGCAGGCCGCCCCATAGGTTCTCGAGGCTGAAGAAGAACAGGCCTGCACAGCTCGCCGCACCCAGGTAGCAAAAGGTCTTGAGGAACGTCTTCTTCTGGCCGGTGCTGTCGGCGATGCCGCTGAGGATGGGCACGATCAGGGCCACCAGCAGGAACCCCGCCGAAAGTGCGTAGGAATACAGGGATTGCGCAGGCAGTCCATAGCGTTGCAGAACCAGGTCCACCTTGTCCCGGTGGGTGATGGCGGCGTAGAAGATGGGAAAGACCGCAGAGGTGATGGTGAGCGAGTAGACCGAATTGGCCCAATCATACATGGTCCAGCCACGGATGATGCGGCGATCGCCCTTGGGGATGGGTGCGGATGGCATGCCGGGGAAAGGTAAGGGCATGCTCCAAATGAAGGAAGGCGCCCGGGTGGAGCGCCTTCCGATGCGGGTGCAAGCGGTGGTGCTACTTCAGGTTGACCTCCACACGCCTGTTCTTGCTCATGCCCATGTCCGTGCCGGTACTGTCCACGGGTTCATCGCCGTTGCGGGAGGCCACGCCGATCCGCGCCGCATCGATCCCGCTCTCCACCAGGGCCTCCTTCACCGCCTCTGCCCGCTCGGTGGCCAGGCTGGCCAGGTCGGGGCGCATGCGCGTGCGTTCCACCTCGGTGGCATCGAGATGCCCGACGAGTTCCACCTTGATGGCGGCGTCCTCCTTCATGGCAGCGGCCATCTCCTCCACCCAGGGCGCCATGGACCCGTCCAGGTTGCGCTGGAACCGCTTGAAATAGAACACCTGCTTGTCCACGCGCGCAGCCGCGTTCATGTTGGGGGCGTTGACACCACGCCGGCTGAAGATGAATTCGCTTTGCACCTCCTTGAGCTGCTCGCATGTGCATGACCGACGGTCCGTGACGGGGTATACCTCCACATTGTCGATGTAGTAATAGGCCGAGAACACCTGAGCACGGGTCTCTCCCCGTGGGCGCTTGGTCTTCACGTTGTCGGTCTTGTCGGTGGCTTGGAAATTGCCGATGACCATCCACTGCTCGTTGCCCGCGGACTCGTAGACGCCACACACCCCCTGCCAGCTGTCCATGTCGGTGTACACCTTGTTGCGTACTGCCGGCACCTTCACCTCGTAGGTCAGGCTCACGGGCTCCTCCTCGGTGGTCTGCTGCTTGCTGAACCAAGCGCCGAGTTCGTTGGTGGCATACTTGCTGAGGTCACCGAGCGAGGTGTAGAAGCGGACGCAATACAAAGAATCCTTCTTCATCTTGAACTTCAACTGGGTCTGCAGGTAGGTACGGGGCTCCTTGTTCTGGTAGCTCCACCAGCGCACACCCACGTAGTTCTTGCCGCTGAGGGCGGTCTGTTCGCCGGCGAAATTGCGCGGGGTTGACACGGTGCTTTCCACCGTGGCATCCTCACTGAAGAGGTCCACCTTCTTGCCCGTGGCGGAACTCCAGCCGGCGGCATACTGAAGGCCACCCGGGCGCTTGAGCTTCTTGCCGTCCATTTGTTCGAAGTCGCCGTTCACCACCCAATTGCGGTCAGCATTGATGGATTGCGAGGCGAGCTGGAGGCCCGAGGAAAGGGTGGCGAGGAGAAGCAGGGTACGCATGGTGGTCCGTGATCTGGTCCGATTGGAGAGGCAATGTAATCAGCGGAGAGAATACCAAGAGCGTGCCAACAACCAACGTGTGATGTTCCGCTACCGCAGCATCACCGCTCGCGCCCGCGCAGTACGGCATATGACACACCGCAGCGGACCGCGCTCTGACGGGTGGCACCCGCGGCTCCATCCTCCTCCAGTGCGCTGGTGTCTTGCACATAGGACACCCTGATATCCACCCGTGGATGTACCGTGAAGGCCAGACCGGCGGCCAACTGTAGACGCGTTGACCGCAAACCGGCGGTGGAACTCGTGGAATTCGTGAACGGCAGCTCCGTGTTGAACCCCAGGACAGCCAATTCAAGTTCCCCGGAGCTCACCTGCTCGGCGCCGAGCAGGAAAGCGCAGGCGGCACCACCTTCGAGCCCGAACCAAGGCACAGGCCGCCAGCGCAGCATCAGAGGCACCTGGAGGTAGGAACGCGTCGACCGCGTGGTGGTGGTCAACTCGCCGCTCACCGGGAATCCAAGCAGTACGGCGCTGGTATCCGTGATGGTCTCCACCCGGTGTGTCCGCTGTTCGAACAGTGCGTCCAACGTGACCGACCAATGCTCCGACATCAGATATCCGACCTCCAACCCGGCTCCATAGCCGAAGCCATCGATGACCTCCACGGACGACAGGCCAATGGGGTCGGAAGCATCGTACGAGGTTATCGTGTATTGTCCAGCCGCGTGAAACCCAAGCGACCATTGGGCCCATCCGGAAAGGTGCCCAGCAACCAGAGCGGCCGCCAAGAGGAGCGCTCGGGAGCACATCGAACGGCGTGAAGGCTTCAACACGGTGGCCACGGCTGCTACGCGACTCAGTTCTTCTGCTCAGCGCGTATGATGTTCAAGGCGCCGCCGGCCTTGAACCACCCGATCTGCTGGTCGTTGTAGGTGTGGTTCACCAGGATGGTATCGCTGGACCCGTCCTTGTGCTTCAGCACCAGCGTGAGGGGCTTGCCCGGCGCGAAGGCCGTGAGGTCCGTGAAGTCGATGCGGTCATCCTCCTGGATCTTGTCGTAATCGGCCTCGTTGCTGAAGGTGAGGGCGAGCATGCCCTGCTTCTTCAGGTTGGTCTCGTGGA
>CAZLGY010000087.1:0-11956 GCA_964559165.1 uncultured Chryseobacterium sp. | reverse complement strand
ATGCCAAGATAAATCTCCTCCCCTCCGCCCGTTTTCCGGCGGTTGGCACTATCCTAGGCCGGGATTGCCGGACTTGCCAATGGGGCTCAGATCGACCAGCCGCCGTCGATCACGAAGGTCTGGCCGGTCACGAAGGCCGCCTCGTCGCTGCCCAGATAGACCACCAGCATGCCGATTTCCTCGGCGCGCGCCATCCGGCCCATGGGCTGGCGGGAAATAAAGGCGGATTTGGCGGCCTCAAAGTCGCCCGTGGCCTTAAGCCGCTCCATCAGCGAGGGGCTGTCGACGGTGCCCGGGCAGATGGCGTTCACCCGGATGCCCTTGCTGGTGTAGTCGGCGGCGAGTGCCTTGGTCATGCCGATGACGGCGGCCTTTGTGGCGCCATAGACGAAGCGGTTCGGCACGCCCTTGATCGAGGAGGCGGCGGAGGCCATGTTGATGATGACGCCGGAACCGCGTGCCAGCCAGCCCGGCATGAAGGCCTTCATCATGCGGAAATGCGCCTTGACGTTGAGGTCAAAAGAGAAGTCCCAGGCCTTGTCATCCGTCTCGAGGATGGTGCCGGCATGAACGAAGACCGAGCAGTTGAAGAGAATGTCGGGGGTGCCGACGCGCCTGGCCGCGGCGTCGATCTGATCCTGCTTGAGGACGTCGAGTGTGAAGGTCTCGATTCCCGCCTGTTCGCCGCCCAGCGTGGCCAGGGCCTCGACATTGATGTCGGTGGCCCAGACCCGTGCACCCTCGCGGGCCATGCAGATGGCGGCGGCGCGGCCGATGCCCTGCCCCGCCGATGTGACGATCGCCGTCTTGCCCTGCAGCCTTCCGCCCATGGACATGTCTCCCCTGATCCTGTTCTACTGACGCTCTCCTAACGCTTCGCCATGAGGCTTGTCCATGCGCAATGATGACATCTGCTACATGACCGCCACCGAGGCGCTGGCGCTGTTCCGGCGCCGCAAGCTCTCGCCTGTCGAACTGGTCAAGGCGCTGGTTGCCCGCGCCGAGAAGGTGAACCCCGCCATCAACTGCCTTGCGGACCGTTACTTCGATGATGCCCTCGTCCAGGTGTTCTGCCAGGCGGGTGGCGGGTATCATCTCCTTGAGCGCATCGTAGAGCGGCTGCAGGTAGGGGTCGAGCTTTTCGCGCAGGTCGCCGGGCAGGAAGCCGAGGTTCTCGCCCGCTTCCACCGCAGGGCGCGTGAGGATGATGCGGCGCACCTTGCGTTCCTTGAGCGCCTTCACGGCGAGGGCCACGGCGGTGTAGGTCTTGCCGGTACCGGCGGGGCCGATGGCGAAGACCATGTCGCTTGCCTCAACGGCCTTCACCAGCTTCTGTTGGTTGGGGGTGCGGGCCTTCACACGCAGGCCTGCATTGCCGTACACGAGCACATCGGCCTCTTCACCTGCTTCGCCGCGTTCGGTGCCGCCCATGATGTCGTCGAGCACCTTGCGGGGCAGCTCGTTGTAGCGGGCCACATGTGCCATGAGCTCATTGAACCGCTCCTCGAAGCGGATGATCTCGCCGGCGGGTCCGGTGGCCTTCACCGTATCGCCCCGGGCCACCAGGTTGAGCTTGGGGAAGAGGCTGCGGATCAGGCGCAGGTTGCTGTCGTTGGCTCCCAGGACCTCCAGGGGTTCCACCCCGGTGATGGTGATCAGCTTCTCGATCAAGATAACATCGCGTTGTTCAGAAGTTCCCCGCCGAAGGCTGCGGGCTCCCGGTAGTTTTGAAGCGCCGAAGGTACGTCTCCGCATACAACGACCGCCTCTCCATGGCCATCATCACGCTGACCACCGACATGGGCCTGCAGGACCACTATGTGGCCGTGGTGAAAGGAGCCATCCTGCGCCAGCATCCGGAGGCGGTGATCGTGGACGTGAGCCACTCGATCAGGGCCTTCGACAACGCCCAGGCGGCCTTCGTGCTGCGCAACACCTACCCGGAGTTCCCACGCGGCACCATCCACATCATCGGCGTGAATCCGGAGGCGGACGGACAGACGCCCCACCTGGTTGTGAAACACGACGGGCATTTCTTCATCGGAGCGGACAACGGCATCTTCTCGTTGCTGTTCGATGGCAGGCCGCACGAGGCGTACGAGGTGACGATGAAGATCGAGGACGACCACATCACCTTCCCCACCAAGAGCGTGTTCGTACCGGTGGCGTGCCATCTGGCGCGCGGGGGCACGGCCGATGTGATCGGCAGGAAGGTGGTGACCATCCGCGAGCAGATCGGTTTCCAGCCGGCGCTGGACCCGCACAGCATCCGGGGCAGGGTGATCCACATCGATGGCTATGGCAACCTGATCACCAACATCCGCCGCAGCGTGCTGAACGAGGTGGGCCATGGGCGCGCACTGCGCATCGGGTTCGCCACTCCAGAGGACGACATCACCAAGCTGCACACCACCTACGGCGATGTCGCCCCCGGTGCACCCGTGGCCTTCTTCAATGCCATGGGGCTGTTGGAGATCGCCGTATACAAGGGTGTTGAGGGGCATGGCGGAGGCGCGTCGCGGCTGTTCGGTGTGGAAGTGAACGACCCGGTGCGCGTGGATTTCGAGATGCGCATGGAAACCGTGCTGCGATGATCGTACGGGTGGTGAAGATGACCTTCCGCCCTGGGGAGGTGGAGACCTTCCGCACGCTGTTCGCCGGCTGGGCGCCTCGCATCCGGAATTCACGAGGCTGCCGCTACCTGGAGCTTTGGCAGGACCTGTCCGACCCGCGGGTGTTCTTCACGCACAGCCATTGGGACACGGAGGACGACCTGGAGCACTACCGCCGTTCACCGGTGTTCGCCGAGGTGTGGCCTGTGGTGAAACCGCTGTTCGCCGCACCGGCAGAGGCCTGGTCGGTGGACGTGCTGCACCGCAGCGATGCATCGCCCCACGGGTAGCACTTGTCGTGCGCTGGCCCCGGTGCAGCGAAGGGTGTAAATGATCGGCCCGGGATCTGCGATCTTCGTCCCATGCGTCGGACCATTTCACTGCTTCCACTTGTCCTGCCCTTCCTGTCGGCCGCCCAAACGGACCGTGCCGTGCAGCACCTTGAGCATGCGCGATCGGCGTACACGGCCGCGCAATACGAGCAGGCCCTGCTGCATGCCGACAGTGCCATTGCCGAGAACGAAGGCGTGCCCGGCGGCTACAAACTGCGGGGCGATATCAAGCAGCGCAAGGCCGACCTGCACGGCGCACTGCTCGATTATGTGCGCGCCGAGAAGTATGACGACCGTGACCCGCGGCTGTTCGTGAGCCGGTCGGCCATCCATGTGACCGAGGGCCGGGTCAAGGACGCCCTCCGCGATGCGGACCGTGCCCTCGCATTGGACAAGAACGACGCCGATGCCTGGTACAACCGGGGCTGTGCCAACTACCTGGGCCAGGACTTGAACGGCGCCCTCCGCGACCTGGACCGTTCGCTGGAGATCAACCCGAAGAACGCCTTCGCCCTGATGCTGCGGGGTGTTGTGAACGGCGCCCTGTACAACGACCGGGAAGGCCTCAGTGACCTGCGGGCGGCCGCCGCATTGGACGCTGCGCTGCCGGGCGTTCGCATGAGCCTGGGGGTGCAGCTGTTCGAGGCCAAGCAATACCAGGAGGCCATCGGGGTGTTCACCGAGGTGATCGCATCCGGAGGTGATGGGGCCTTGGTGGAGGCCTACTACTACCGTGCCGACTGCCACTACAACCAGGGGGACAAGGAGCAGGCATGCGCGGACTGGCGTGCAGCGGGTGAGTCTGGCGACAAGGACGCCCAGTTCATCATGCGCAACTACTGCAACACCGACGAGGAGAAGATACCGCGCAAGCCGGTGAAGCAACGCAAGACCGTGATCGAGTTCTGAGCAGCGATCGGAAAGGTGGTCGGCGCGGCAGCAACGGCTGCATGATGCCCATAGCCCTTGGGGCAAGTATCTTGGCGCCCCGTTCAAAGGCATGTTCGCACTCGTACGCAAAGAGATCACCGGCTTCCTGGGCTCGCTCATCGGCCACATCGTGATCGTCGTCTTCCTGCTCATCACCGGGCTCTTCCTGTGGGTGTTCCCCGACAACCTGTTGGACCAGGGCTATGCGGACCTGGCACCGCTCTTCGGGTTGGCCCCATGGGTGTTCCTGTTCCTTGTACCGGCCATCACCATGCGCAGCATCAGTGAAGAGCGCCGCACCGGAACCTTGGAGATCCTCCTCACCAAGCCGCTCACCGAGCTGCAGGTGGTGCTGGCCAAATACCTGGCGAGCGTCCTGCTGGTGGCCGTGGCCCTGCTTCCCACACTGGTGTACTGGTATACGGTGGCAGACCTGGCCATGCCGCAGGGCAACGTGGATACGGGCGGCATCCTGGGTTCCTACATCGGGCTGCTCTTCCTGGCGGCGTGCTTCGTGGCGGTGGGCATCTTCGCATCGGCGCTCACCGGGAGCCAGATCGTGGCCTTCCTCATCGCGGTGTTCCTCTGCTTCTTCCTGTACCTGGGCTTCGAGCTGCTGGCCGACTTCAGCACGTTCGGCGGCCTGGAGGGCGCGGTGCGCAGGCTGGGCATCCAGGAGCACTACATGAGCATGAGCCGCGGCGTCATCGACCTGCGTGATGCGCTCTACTTCGTGGGGGTCATCGGCATCTTCCTGCTGCTGACCCGCACGGTGCTGCAAAGCCGTACCTGGTCATGAGCAAGGCGCGGATGGGCTTGGGCAAGCGGACCAGCGACCTGCTGGAATTGACGCTGGGGGTGGCGGGCCTGCTGCTGCTGCTCTACATCGGGTCCTTCCTGCGGTTGCGTGCCGACCTCACCAGCGAGCAGCGCTACACCCTGCGACCCGCCACGCAGGAGGTGGTGGAGGGGCTGGAGGATGAGGTGTTCGTGAAGGTCTTCCTGAGCGGTGCCCTGCCGGCCGACCTGGAACGCCTGTCGAAGGCCACGCGTGAGCTGTTGGACGAGCTCCGGGTGGTGGGGCCGGACAAGATCAACTACAGCTTCGTTGACCCCAACGAGAGCGATGACCAGGCAACGCGCAATGCCATCTACGATGACCTGCAGAAGCAGGGGCTGCGGTACAGCAGCATCCGGCTGCGCGAGGATGGTGCCTACGTGGAGCGCATCGTGTTCCCCGGCGCCATTGTCACCTACCGCGAGCGCAGCACCCCGGTGCAACTGCTGAAGTCGCAGGTGCGCGTGCCGGATGCCGACATGGTGAACCGCTCCATCAACAACCTGGAGTACGAACTTGCCAGTGCGATCCGGCGGGTGGTGGCCACACAGCGCCCACGCATCGCCTTCCTGGAAGGCCATGGCGAGCTGGAACCCATCCAGGTGGCTGACATCACCCAGGCGCTCGAGGAGCAATACGATGTGAGCCGTGTGCGTATCGACGGAAGGATCGATGCCCTGAGCCGCAAGGGAGATGGCATCGCCGTTCGCATCAACTCCTACGACGCGCTCATCGTGGCACGGCCGGACAGCGTGTTCAGCGACCGCGACCGTTATGTGCTCGACCAGTACGTGATGAACGGCGGGCGTGTGCTGTGGATGGTGGATGCCATGAACGCCAACCTGGACAGCCTGCGCAAGAACCAGTTCTCCATCGCCACGCCGCTTGGGCAGGGCCTCCACGAGCTCCTCTTCAGCTATGGCGTGCGCATCAACAACGATCTTGTGCTCGTCAGCAGTTGGGCGCCCACCGAGATCTTCACACAGCCCTACGGCGACCAGCGCAAACTGGAGCGGTTCCCCTGGTACTTCGAACCGGTGAGCGTGCCCCAGGGCGCGCATCCGGTGGTCGCCAATGTGGACCCCGTACACTTCCGGTTCACCAGTTCGATGGACACCATTGCCGCAGCGGGTGTACGAAAGACCATCCTGCTCACCTCCTCCCCCTCCAGCTACGCGCAGCGCAACCCGGTCCGCATCAGCCTCAACATGGTGGAGCTGGACATGGGCTTCGACAAGCGGAGCACCCCCTACCTGCCGCTGGCGGTGCTCCTGGAAGGGCGTTTCACATCGCCCTACACCGACCGGCTGCCTCCAGCGTTCCGCGACGACCGTAGTGTGGCGTTCAAGGAACAGAGCACGGAGACCGCCATGATCGTGGTATCCGATGGGGATGTGATCGCCAACCGCGTGGATCCCGCCAAAGGCATGTTCTATCCGCTGGGCTTCGACCGGTACGCCAACACCAAGCTTTACGGCAACCGTGAGTTCATCGTGAACGCGATGAACTACCTGCTGGATGACAAGAGCCTGATCAGCATCCGCTCACGGGAGCTCACCCTGCGCCAACTGGACCCTGTCCGGATCGAACGGGACCGGACGATGATCCAGCTCTTCAACCTGGTGCTGCCTGTCCTGCTGACCATCGGTGCCGGGCTGCTCCTCCACATCCTGCGCCGCAACCGATCGAACGAACGACCATGAACCGGAAGATCCTGCTGCTGATGGCCGTGGCCGTGCTTGCCGGGCTGGCCTGGTGGCTCACCCGTGCCGACCGCGGCACATCGCTGGACGCCCCGCTCTCTGACTTCACCATCGCTGACACGTCCCGGGTGGACCGGATCTTCATCTCGGATGTGGGGGGAAGGACGATCGACCTACGCCGTTCGGGGGGGCGGTGGACCGTGAACGGCATCCATCAAGCGCGCACCTCGGACATCAACCTCCTGCTGACCACCTTCCGCCGGATCGAGGTGAAGAGCCCGGTATCGAAGAAGGCCCAGGCAACCGCTGTGCGTTTCATGGGGGCGGTGGCCAAGCGCGTGGAGATCTACACGGGGGGCAGCAAGCCCGAGAAGGTGTGGATCGTGGGCCATGCCACCAAGGACAACCTGGGGACGTACATGGTGCTGGAACTGCCGGACAAGGGTCGGAGCAGTGCACCGTTCATCATGAAGATGGCCGGTTTCACGGGTATCGTGAACACCCGGTTCCACACGGACCTTGACCAATGGCGGAAGCCCGTGATCTGGGATCACCAGGACCCCTATGAACTGGCCCGCGTGGAGGTGGACCTGCCGAAGGGGCCGGGCTCCTCGTTCCGCATCGTGCAGGCGGCGGACCGCAAGGTGCAACTGCTCGACACGAAGGACCGGCCGTTGGCGATGGACAGCAGCAGGGTGAAGCTCTACCTGCGGTCCTTCAAGGACCTCAACTACGAGGTGATCGAGCGGCGCATGGGCCGGTCATCGCGCGATTCGCTGCTGGCCGTGGTGCCGGACCATGTGGTGCGCACCCGCGACCGCGACGGTGACCAAAAAGAGGTGCGGTTCTGGTACATGCCCTACACAGGCGAGGTGGACAGCACCCTTGCGTTCCAGCCCACGCACGACCCGAACCGGATGTACGCCTTTGTGGACGACAGCCTTGTGGTGGTGATCCAACGGCCGATGTTCGACCACATCCTGGAGTCCGCGGAACAGCTGCAGCCATGAGTGGTTGGTGTGCTTGTACTTGTGGATAAACGGGCCTTCCTGTTGAAAAGTGCACCCTTTCCCGGCGTGTGTCGCGGCTACCTTTGCCAGAACCAAAAAGACAGACCCAGCCGATGAAATTCATCGTATCCAGCACTGCCCTGCTCAAGCAATTGCAACTGTTGCAAGGCGTGCTTGCCAGCAGCAACACGTTGCCCATCCTGGACAACTTCCTTTTCGAGATCGACGGCAAGCAGCTGACCGTGACCGCCAGCGACCTGGAGACCACCATCACGGCCACCATGGCCGTGGAGGCCAAGGACAAAGGCAGTGTGGCGATCCCTGCACGCCTGCTGCTGGATACCCTCAAGGCATTCCCCGAACAGCCGCTCACCTTCACGATCGATGGCAAGCACCATGGCGTGGAGATCAACAGCGAGCAGGGCAAATACAAGATGACCGGCTTCAACGGTGTCGAGTTCCCCAAGAGCCCGGTGCTGGAGGACCCCACCTCCCTGTCCCTGCCCGCCGGCACCCTCGCTGCCGCCATCAACAAGACCCTTTTCGCGACCGGCAACGACGACCTGCGCCCCGTGATGAGCGGGATCTTCTTCGAACTGAGCCCGGAGAACGTGTGCTTCGTGGCCACCGACGCACACAAACTGGTGCGCTACCGCCGCACCGACGTGCAGGCTCCCCGCGCTGCATCGTTCATCGTGCCCAAGAAACCGCTGAACCTGCTGAAGAACTCCCTCGCCGCCACCAACGCGGATGTCACCGTGGAGTTCAATGAGAACAACGCCGCGTTCAAGTTCGACAACACCGTGCTCGTGTGCAGGCTCATCGATGGGAAGTACCCCAACTACGAGGCGGTGATCCCCAAGACCAACCCCAACAAGCTCACCATCGACCGGGCCACCTTCCTGAGCTCCATCCGCCGGGTGAGCATCTTTGCCAACAAGACCACGCACCAGGTACGCCTGCACATCAACGGCAGCCAGCTCACCATCAGCGCAGAGGACCTCGACTTCGCGAACGAGGCGAACGAGAAGCTCACCTGCGCCTATGAGGGCGAGGAGATCACCATCGGTTTCAACTCGCGTTTCCTGATGGACATGCTCAACAACCTTACCTCCGAGCATGTGAACCTTGAGATGAGCGCCCCCAACCGCGCAGGCATCCTGTTGCCGGGAGAGGCCGGTGAAGTGGGCGAGGATGTGCTGATGCTGGTGATGCCGGTGATGCTCAACAACTGATCGGCACGGAGTTCGCTCTCCTTTCACCACACCGACCCATGAAACACCTGGCACTCGCAGCCATGCTGCTGATCACATTGAGCGCGAACACGTGCAGGAAAGGCGCTGGCATGACCGACCTTGCCGATCGGAAGTGGATCTTCCAGAGCGTGTCGGGAAAGCCCTTGGACCTGCCCGCCGGGACGCAGGCTCCGTGGCTGCAACTGGCGGGTGATCAACTTCAGGGCTTTGGTGGTTGCAACAGCCTGATGGGTGCCGTAAAGCAGGATGGCACCACGCTGAGCTTCAGCAATATCGGCTCCACCAAGAAATTCTGCGAGGGTATCCAGCCTACCGAGAATGCCATCAAGGGCATGCTCGGCCAGGTGGAGGGCTTCAAGATGGACCGCGGGCTTCTGACGCTCACCGGCGGAGGTCGGGAACTGGCCACATTGAAAGCGGAATAAAAGCCCCGCGCATCCAGCGTGAGGCCCCCTCCTTCCGGCGGGGGCTTCGTCGTTTTACAACTCAACCGATCGAGGTGCGGTCGGGGTCGAGCGGAAGGGAGGCAGGGTCCTCCGCCGAGCTGGGAGCGCTGTATCGCACGATGGTGATGCCGGGATGTGCCGGCAAAACCTCCTCCGGCTCGTCCTCAAGCACGGGCTCCCGGTCCTTCACCGGGGATGGCTCGGTGCGGTGGACCCAGGCCAGGATCAAGCCTGCCACGGCACCCCACAGATGGCTCTCCCAACTCATCCGCGGCACGATGGGGAAGATGCCCCAGAACATGCTGCCGTAGAGGAATACGATCAACAACGACAGGCCCATCTGGGTGCGCTGCCGGCGCAGCATTCCGCTCAGGAACAGGAACGCCGCCAATGCATAGACCAGTCCGCTGGCGCCGATGTGGATGGAGGAGCGCCCCGCCAGCCACACACCAAGTCCGGTCGCCAGCCAGGCGATCGCCGTTACACGCAGGGCGATCGTGGGAAAGAAATAGATGAACGCCGTTCCGAGCACCAGCAGGGGGACCGAATTGCCGATGAGGTGCTCCAGGTCCGCATGGATGAAGGGAGCAGTGAGGATGCCGATGAGCCCCGCTGAGGTCCGCGGCATCAGGCCATGGCGGGCGATCTCCATCCCAAGCCCATGGTCCAACACGAACACCGCCCACATCAGCAGCACCAGGAAAGCGGGCAGCATCGCTGCCAGCTGCAGCCGATCGGTGCGGATGGGCATCCGGGCATCCTGTTCCATGGGCCTTCCACGGCAATGACCGGGCCACCGGCCATGCGCGCCATTGTGTCAGTCCGGCACGGCCCTGCTACCTTCGTGGCTATGAAGCGCCGGAGCCGTTTCCTTGTCCCCGTGGCGATCATTGCGATCGTGGGGTGCTTTGCCGCGCCAGGAGAACTGCGGCCCTCAGCGCCACCGCTGGTGATCGCTGGTGCGCAGGACCTGAAACCGGCCAGCGAGTTGGCGCTGTTGATGCGGACGATGTCGGTGCACGCGGACAGCGTGAAGGCTGCACTGGGCCGTGGCGACAGGCGCCTCCCCCCCGCCCCTGCCGGGATCGACCTTCTGCTTCGGGCCACACCCACGGAGGGTATGCACATCGATCCCATCACGTTCCCCACCTTCGGCAAGGACTACCAGGCCAAGGTGGATGCGCTCTACAAAGCGGCGCGCAAGGACCGGGCACAGGCATACAACGCGTTGGTGCAGAGCTGCGCCAACTGCCATGGGAGCCATTGCCCGGGGCCGTTGATGCGCATCCGGAAAATGTACCTGAAGGGTGCGTAGGCGTTCAGCAGTACACCACCTTCCCGGTGGGTGAGCGGTGGCCGCCGGGATAGAATGCACCGATCTTGATGCGGCTGGCATGCAGGAACTGCGTGATGTCGAACCACGGCCGCTGGCCGATGGCACGGAGCACCAGTTCAGCGGTCGCTGCGGCATCGTTGGCCGCACGATGGTGCTGGAGGGGAATACCATGCATCGCGCACATCGCTGCCAGCCCGTAGGAACGATGACCCGGCCAGACCTTGCGGGCCATGCTCACGCTGCAGAAATACTCGAACGGCGTGATCGGAATGCCATGCGCACCGAGCGTGCTCCGAAGCACGGTCATGTCGAAGGCCGCATTGTGGGCCACGACCATGCGGTGGCGCAGCAGGTCGGACACTTCGGGCCAGATCGCGGACCAACGCGGTGCGGTGGCGACCGCCTGCGGGGTGATGCCATGGACGGCGATGTTATGCGCACTGAAGGAAGGCCATTGCGGCGGCTTGATGAGCCAGTTGTACACGGCATGCACAGCACCGTTGCGCACATCGGCGATACCCAGTTCGCACGGGCTGTCCGGCTGTGATGTGGCCGTTTCGAAGTCGAGTGCAAGGAAATCCATGGATGACATGCCGAAGGTAGATGTGGGGACACGAACTCGACCCGGGGTTCAATGCACGGAAATCCGCCCCGTTATGGCGTATTTCCCACCACCAAATGACCGGATCACGTCCATTCATCGGATAAATTCGCTCCAAGGAGAAGTGCAGGACACACAGGCATGCCGTGGATATCGCACTGAGTGACACCCCGGTGGTGCTGCTGCACGACGCACGTCAGACCGGCAAGACCACATTGGTGAAGGCCATCGCGAAGAAGAGGGGAGCGCGGTACGTGACGCTGGATGACCACTCCACCCTGGAGGCTGCCCTGGCCGATCCACCGGCCTTCATCCAGGGAATGTGCAGGCTTGCGGTGATCGACGAGGTGCAGAACGCCGCGGATATCTTCCGTGCCATCAAGGCATCGGTGGACCGCGACCGCAAGCCGTCCATGAGCTGAGCGGATGCGGGACGCTTTTGAGCGTTGCGGAAGGGGCCTACAACTTCACCACCTCGGCGTCCGCCAGGGCGTGGTAGAGTTTCCTGGCCGTGCCTTCCCCCACGTTCACCAGCGGCAGGCGGAGGGTGTTGCCGCAGATGCCAAGGATCTTCAATGCCTCCTTGATGCCCCCCGGGTTGCCTTCCACGAAGAGCAGATCGATGACCTCGATCAACCGCAGGTGCTCGCGCCGTGCGGTGTCGAGATCGCACTTCAGGGCCGCGTGCACAAGGGTGCTGAACTCCCGCGGCAGCGCGTTGCCCACCACGCTGATCACGCCGGCTCCCCCCATGGCGATGATTGGCAGGGTGAGGGCATCGTCGCCGCTGATGAGCATGAAATCCTTCGGCTTGTGCTTCAAAATGCGCCCCATCTGGTCCAGGTTGGCGCTGGCCTCCTTGATGGCGATGATATTGTTGAAGTTCCGGGCG
>CAZLGY010000086.1:0-12296 GCA_964559165.1 uncultured Chryseobacterium sp. | reverse complement strand
AGCGGGGGAGCGATCCCTGCTGGCGGGCGTTGTCGTTGGTGGGTGCAGCGGGTGGTGGATTGACAGCGGCGTGCGGGCAGGCTTCACCCGGGCGCACCTCTGCACGTCCCGAACCTTGCGTCAGGCGCGCACGTATCTTTGGCCTTCGTGTCCGGACGGTGCCGTACCAGGTTCCGCATGTCCGGTCGCGGGTGAATTCGAGCAGCACATGCGTACCTCCAAGGAATTCCGGGCGTTGGCCCTTGTGTCTCTGGCGTTGCTCCTGCTGGGCGGCTGCGTGGGCCGGCGCAACATCAACTACCTGTCGGACCCCGGATTGACCGAGGGTGCCAGCAAGCTGTTCGAGAACCGCAAGTTCGAATACCGGGTGCAGGTGAACGATGTGCTCTCCATCCGGGTGCTGGGCCTCGACGAGCAGACCCACCGCTTCTTCAACGTGGAATCGCAGAACGCCATCATGGGCATGAACGATGCGGCCCTCTACGTGAACGGCTTCTCGGTGGACCGCAACGGCCATGTGCAGTTGCCCACCGTGGGCAAGATCAAGGTGCAGGGCCTCACGGTGGGGGAGGCCCAGGAACTGGTGCAGAAGAAGATCAACGACTATTTCACCAACGCGACGGTCATCCTCAAGATGGTCAGTTTCAGGGTGAGCGTGCTGGGCGATGTGCAGCGTCCCGGTTCCTACTTCATCTACAACAACCAGATCACCCTGCTGGAGGCGTTGGCCACGGCTGGCGGTCCCAATGAGTTCGCCGACAAATCGCACGTGCAGGTGATGCGCCAGACGGACCGCGGTGTGCAGGCCGTGTACGTGGACATGTCGAGTTCCAGCGCATTGAGCTCGGAGTACTACTACCTGCTGCCGAACGATGTCATCTACGTACCCACCTTGCGGGCACGGGCCGGCCGGTTGAACCTGGACCTGTTCACCATCCTGTTGTCCACCTTGAGCACGGCGGCATTGATCTACACGGTCATCCAGAACACCCAGAACCGATGAGCGCAGCACCGGTCAACGACACCATCGACCTGCGGGGCATCTTCCGCAAGTTGATCGCGAAGTGGTGGTTGTTCCTGATCACCACCACCATTTCGGTGGGCCTGGCGCTGGCCTACCTGAAGACCACTCCCAAGCAGTACTCCGTACAGGCGGTGCTGTTGATGAGCGAGAAGAGCCGCAACTCCTTCGGCGCATCGCAGGACGACTTCATCAAGGGCGTTTCCTACCTGCGCGGCAGCACCGACATCGAGGACCAGATCTCGGTGCTCACCTCCCGCACGAACATCACCAAGACGCTCAAGCGACTGGACCTCGGCATCAACTACTTTGAGACGGACAACCTGCTCACGGTGGAGAAGTACGAGTATCCGCCCTTCTTCGTGAAGCTGGATACGCTGGCATTGCAGGTCACGGACATCCCGGTTTACGTTTCGGTGGACCGTGCGAAAGGAACGTACCGCGTCACGGCGAAGGGCAGGAACGTGCAGTTGTACAACGTGCAGAAGCAGGAGGTGATGCCCGAGTTCATCCCGGACTACGAGGTGGACCAGACCGTGGCCGTGGGCCAGCCGTTCGTGGCCAAGAACCTGGGCTTCACCATTGAGTTCCCGGAGGACCGCCAGTACGACGGCAAGGACCACTTCTTCATCATCCGCAACCTGGACGGCCTGGTGAACGAGTACCGGGGCAAGGTGCTGGCCGAGCCGCTCAGCGACAAGAGCAACATCGTGGTGCTGCGCAGCAAGGGCGAGGTGGTGCAGAAGGAGCGCAGGTTCCTGAACAAGCTGATGGACACCTACATCGAGGGTGAACTGTACAAGCAGCAGCAGAAGGGCTTGAAGACCATCAACTTCATCGACCAGCAGATCGGCACCGTCTCCGACTCCCTGCGGCAGGCGGAGAACTCGATCGTCGGTTTCAGGGGCAGCAGCGGCGGCATGATGAGCGCCACGGGCACCTCGGACCAGCTGTTCTCCGAGCGCAGCCGGCTGGAGGACGAGCGTTCCATCCTGATGCGCCGCCGCAGCTACTGCCGTTCGGTGCTGGAGAAGGTGCGCGGTGCGTCGGACCTGCGCAACGTGCCGGCCCCTTCATCGTCGGGCATCGACGACCCCGTCCTGAACAACCTGGTGCTGGACGTGATCAAGTTGAGCGCTGACCTTGCTGCGGCGAACCTCAGCACCGTACGCAGCAACCCCACGGTGATCGCCATGGAGCGCAAGCTGCGCAACATGACCGCTTCGCTGGCGCAGACCGCAGAGAGTTTGGTACAGCAGGCGGACATCAGCATCGCCGATGTGAACCGGCGTCTTGGGCGGATCGGCTATGAATTCAACCAGCTCCCCGAGAACGAGCGCAGGCTGGGCAACATCGAACGCCAGTTCAAGCTGAGCGAGGGCCTTTACAACTACCTGATGGAGAAGCGTGCCGAGGCGGGCATCGCCATCGCATCGGACCAGATCGACAAGGTGGTGGTGGACGAGGCCCGGCAGCAGGGCCTGGGGCCGGTTGCGCCGGACAAGAAGGTCGTGCTCGGCGGTGCGCTCGTGCTGGGCCTCCTGCTGCCCATGGGTTTCATCATCCTGCGCGACTTCTTCAACGACCGCATCGCGGACGTCGACGAGCTGAAGCGCCTGAGCCCGGTACCGTTGCTGGCCATGATCCCCACCAGCAAGCGCAAGCGGGTGCTGCCCGACGAGCCGAAGTCGATGCTTGCGGAATCCTTCCGCACGGCGCGGATCAACCTGCAGTACCTCAACGTGGGCGCGCAACGCCAGGTGATCGGCTTCACCTCATCCATGAGCGGCGAGGGCAAGACCTTCTGCGCGGTGAACATGGCCACCATCATGGCCCTCAGCGGCAAGCGCACCCTGTTGGTGGATGCGGACATGCGCCGTCCGCGGGTGGCCGAGGTATTGGAACTGGGAGAGGGTGCGGGCCTGTCCACCTACCTCATCGGCGAGGTGGACGTGCAAGGGCTGGTGCGTCCCACGAACATCCCCGGGCTGGAGGTGATCACCGCTGGGCCCATCCCCCCCAACCCCCTTGAACTGGTGGAGCACGAGCGGCTGGCCGATCTCTTGCGCCAATTGCGCGGCAGGTACGACCACATCATCGTGGACGCCTCGCCCATGGGGCTGGTGAGCGAGTATGTGATCCTGATGCGCCACGTTGACGTGACCCTCTACGTGGCGCGTCAGGGCGTGACACGCCGCAGCGCCATGCGCCTGATCAGTGAGATGTTCCAGGAGCGCAAGGTCACCAACGTGAACCTGCTGCTGAACGACGTGAAGCCCGGACAGGGCTACGGCGAAGGCTACGGCTACTACACCAAGTAGGTGGCGGCATGATCGGTTCGGAGGGGTTCCGCCGGTACTTCACCAACACCTCCTGGTTGTTCCTGGAGCGTGTGGTGCGCCTGGTGGTGGTGTTGGGGACGGGCATCGTGGTGGCGCGCTACCTCGGTCCCGGCCTGTTCGGCAAGCTCAATTACGCCACCGGTTTCGTGGGCATCTTCTTCGCCCTCACCACCATGGGGCTGGACGAGATCGTGGTGCGCGAACTGGTGCGCGACCCCGCCCGCCGCAACGCCCTGCTGGGCACCTCCGTGGTCATCCGCATGGCCGGTGCGCTGCTGCTCATCGGTGTCGTGGCGTTGTCCGCCTGGGGCAGGCAGCTGGACGGGCTCACCGCCCTGTTGGTGCTCATCATCGCCGCCTCGGAGGTGTTCAAGCCCTTCACGGTGGTCGACTGGCACTTCATGGCACAGGTGCGTTCGCGGCCCACGGTGCTGGTGCAGATGGCGCAGGTGTTCATCAGTGCCTTCGCCAAGATCGCCCTGGTGTACTGGCAGGCGCCCCTGATCTGGTTCGCCTGGGTGTACGTGCTGGAGAACGCCGCCATGTCCATCGGATACCTGATCGCCTACCGCACGGACGGCAACCGGTTGCGTGCCTGGCGCTACGATCGGCGGGAGGCGGCGTTCCTCTTGAACGAGTCATGGCCGCTGGTCATCTTCGGCATGGCGCTCTATGTGCAGGCCAAGATCGACCAGGTGATGCTCGGCGATATGCTGCGGCCCATCCTCGGGGAGGAGGCATCGGATGCGGAGGTGGGCCAGTATTCCAACGCATTGAAGATGATCGAGGCCATGGGCTTCCTGCCGGTGATCGTGCAGAAGTCACTGGCACCCGCCATCACCCGCGCCAAGGCACAGGGCCGGGCCCAGTACGAGGACCGCCTCATCAACCAGTACCGGCTGATGTTCCTGATGTTCCTGGTCACCGCCGTTCCGTTGTACCTCGTTGCCGAGCCGCTGATGGTGCTCCTCTTCGGCGAGGAGTTCCGGCCCTCGGGCGTGCTGCTCTCGCTCTTCGCCATCCGCCTGTTCTTCACCAACATGGGTGTGGGCAAATCGAGCTTCATCACCAACGAGAGCCTCTTCCGGTACTCCTTGATCACCGGTGTGGTGGGCGCGGGCAGCAACATCCTGTTGAACTATTTCCTGATCCCTCCGTTCAAGTCCGTTGGCGCGATATGGGCCACCATCGGTTCGTTCACCATCAGCATCTTCCTGATGGACCTGCTGATGAAGGAGACACGCGCCAATTTCAAATGGATGTTCATCGCGATCGGCTCGTTCTGGAAGATCGGCAAGGCCCGTTGACCATGGTGCAGGATCCCCACCTCGTGCCCCTGTTGCCGGTGCCGTTCGCAGGGTTCGCCTGCCCGGCATGCGGCGGCACGGCCCTGCGGATGGGCCCTTCGGTATGGCCGGGGGTGCATGTGCTGCAGGAGCGCACCTGTACCGGCTGTGGTCATCACTACCTGCAGGACCTTCCCGTTGGCTTTGCGGTGGACCATCCGATGGCCATCGGCCTGCGCGATGGCGCCCTGTACAATCCCACCAACGGCGAGCCATGGATCCATGAGCCGCTCGTCCGCTCGTTCAGGTCACCACAGGACAGGGAGGTCAGGGTGGAGCGCATCGTGCACAGGCGGTGCGACCGCGTGATCATCCTCAACACGCTGGATTTCCTGTACGGCCATGTGCTGCTCAAGCTGTACAACGCCCAGCACTACCTCGACCGGCATCCGGACCTGGGGCTGGTCCTCATCCTGCCCCGCATGTTCCAGTGGCTGGTGCCCGAGGGGGTGGCCGAGGTGTGGCTGGTGGATCAGCGGCTGGGCGAGGCCCATGGCTGGTATACGGCCATCGACCGCTTCGTGCAGGAACAGCTGCCGCGCTACGGAGAGGTGTACCTCGGTCGCGGTTATGCCCATCCCGAGTTCGCCACCATGGACATCGCGCGGTTCACCAAGGTGAAGCCGTTCGCGATGGAGGACTTCCTCACGGCACCGCCGCACATCACCTTCGTCGCCCGGCAGGACCGCCTGTGGTTCGCCACGCCCGCGGCGAAGTTCCTCTACAGGGTGTTCAACAGGCTCGGGCTGAAGAAGAGCATCGGCCGCTGGTACATCCACGCCCAGGACCGGCTGATCCGCCGCAGCATGGAGTTGATCTCCGCAGCCATCCCTCAAGCCACTTACACCGTGGTGGGATTGGGCGAGCCGGGCGGCTTCGGCCCCCGCGCCCGCGACCTGCGCACCCTGAAGATGGACACGGCCACCGAGCTGGCATGGTGCGAGGCCTATGCACGCAGCCAGGTGGTGGTGGGCGTGCACGGCAGCAACATGCTCCTGCCCACGGCCCACGCCGCCGGCTGCATCGAGGTGCTGCCCTACGACCGGTACGGCAACATCGTACAGGATGTGTCCGTGCGGTACCATGACCGCATGCAGCTCTTCCTGTACCGCTTCGTGGATGAGTTCGCCTCCCCGCGCACCATCGCACGCCATGTGCGTTCCATGTTCACCGACTTCGCAGTGTACCACCGGGACAACCGCGAGAACATCTTCCGACCATCATGAGCACCTTCACGCCGACCGCGCCGCTGCGCACGCCCGTGCTCTTCATCGCCTTCAACCGCTACGACAGTGCGCGGCAGGTGATGGAAGCCATCCGACAGGCCAGGCCACCACGCCTCTACTTCGCCTGCGATGGACCCCGGAACGAGGGTGAGAAGGAGCGCTGTGAGCGTGTGCGGTCGCTGGTGGAACTGGTGGATTGGGACTGCCAGCTGTTCACCCGTTTCAGCGACCGGAACCTGGGCGTGATGATGGGCGAGAGCACCGCCATGGACTGGTTCTGGGAGAACGAGGAGGAGGGCATCGTGCTCGAGGACGACACCTATCCTTCGCAGAGCTTCTTCTGGTATTGCGAGGAGCTGCTGGAGCGGTACCGCCACGACGAGCGCGTGTGGTGCATCATGGGCAACAACCTGATGACCGAGTGGCCCGTGAAGAGCGGGGACAGCTATTACTATTCGGCCCACGGCTATGGTGCTTACTGGGGCTGGGCCGGTTGGCGGCGGGTATGGAACAGGTACGATGTGGAAATGAAGGCCTGGCCGGCCGCTCGTGACAGCGGTCTCCTCACCGGGCAGTTCCTCTCCAAGGCCGAGATGAAGGAGGCGTACAAGTTGTTCCAGGCCCAGTACGAGGGCACGATCCGTTCGTGGGACTACCAGATGGACCTGGCGCGCATCCTCAACCACGGCGTCACGTGCATCCCCAACGTGAACATGATCCGCAACATCGGCTTCGGTGCGGACGGCACCCACACGGTGAGCGAGAACGACCGGCGCAACAAGGAGGACCTCTACGAGACCACCTTCCCGCTGGTGCACCCCTGGCATATGATGGTGGATGCCGAGCGCGACCTGGCCTATTTCGAGCGGTACATCGAACCCACCTCCTTCCGGAAGTTCAAGAACGCCATCAAGAACCTGCTGCCTGCTTCGGTGGATGAGGCTGTGACGCCCTTCTTCTCCAAGCTGCAGAAGCAGTTGGGCATCAATTGAGGATGGCGCGGCTCCCCGTGGTCCATCGCGGGGGGAAGGTGGATCGCGGCTGGAAGCCATCTCAAAATAGTTTTTGGCAGCGATCCGGATGAGTTTTCCGGGCAGCCTAGGCGTGAGACCCGCGCATAGCTGGACGCTCTGTAAGGGTGGAGCAACGTCGGATGCCCGCAACAAGGCCCCGGCGCAGCCCGAAGGATTATTTTGAGATGGCTTCTACCTTCGGCGCGGCCCAGTGGCCGGCAACGCGGTGATCTCCAAGCTCAAGCTCGTCAACCTGCTGTTCGTGCTCAGCTTCCCGTTCTACGGGCTGGGCACCTACTACACGTTCAAGACGAACTTCAGCGCGGGGGTCATCCTCAGTGTGCTCCCCTCCATCCTCATCCTCGCCATTTACGTGCTGGACGTGCTGCACCGGGGGCGTGTGACGGTGATGGTGAACCGTGTGTACGGGGTGGCCATGCTCTTCATCCTGTCGCTGGTGGCCAGCATGTGGGTGGCCTTCGGCAAGAACTTCCCCGGGCTCAATCCGCTCAACACCACCTCCATGAGCATCATGTTCCTGGTGCCCTTCAATGCTGCGGTGGTGGTGCAGCTCTACAACCGGGGCAACGACGAGTTCGACATGGCGTGGGAGCTGGTCAAGGGCCTTGGGCTCTTCATCCTGGTGAACCTGCTGGGCTACGCCGCCGGCCTGCGCAACCTGGTGCACGGTTTCGAGGGGCGCATCAACCTGCCCTTCATGCGGGGCATCTACGATGCGTCGCACGTGATGTCCATCGTGAACCTGATGCTCATCTTCTACCTGCGCGACTTCACCCGCAGGCCGGGACGATTCGTGGTGCTGGCCACGCTGTTCCTCGTCAACATGGCGGTGATGGTGAACGTCAACAGCCGTCTCTCGTTCATGATCTTCGTGGTATTGATGGTCCTGTTCCTCTTCAAGTTCATGAAGGTGGTGCGGGGCCTGTACACCATCAGCCTGTTCACCATGCCGCTGCTGATGAGCTTCGCGCTGCTCATCTACCAGGTCCTCTCACTGCCCTTCTTCGTGGCGATCCTGCAACGCGTGGACAAGGAGGACGTGACCACCTTCAACGGCCGCACCTACATCTGGGAGAGCATGGCCGATTGGGCGATGAACGACCGCACGGGCTGGCTGTTCGGGCTGGGCTACCGCGGACAGTACGAGCTGCGCATGCTCGACTTCCTGGCCGTGCTGTGGGGTGAGGACCACTCGTACAATTTCCACCTGCACAGCAGCTTCCTGGAGATCACCATGGACCAGGGCGTGGTTGGCCTTGTGCTCTTCTATTGCTGCATGTGGTACGGCTACTCGTATTACCGCGCGAAGTACAGGGCCGGCCACCTGGAGGCCCCCCTCTTTGCAGCGGTGGTCTACCTCCTGTTCATCTGGCAGATCGACATCTTCTGTTACGGCATCGACCTGGGCAACCCGATCTTCTTCACGGTCCTCAGCATGGCTGCCGTCGATCCGCGCTTCATCACACGCAGTCAGCGCGGCCTCGAGGGGGCGTTGCTCACCTGATCAACGCACCACCACCCGTGTGCTGCGGCGATCGCCGCGCTCGTCGGTGCAGCTGAGCACGTACACACCAGCGGCCAGCGCCTGTGGGACGCCCACCGTGCCGTTGCGCACGTCCTGCATGCGTTCCACCACGCGTCCGTTGAGGTCGCAAAGCGTCACGTCCGCCACCATCCCGTCGATGGCAAGGCGCAGTGCGCCACCGGCCTCCACCGGATTGGGGTGCACCCCGATGGTGGCAGCCACAGCGGCATCCTCCACCGCGGTGTGGATCGTGCAGAGGTCATCCTCCTCCTTCACCAGCACCTTCGATCCGTAGGCCGGCACCTCCACCTCCACGCTGTAGATCTCGCCCAGCACATCGCTCCAGCAGCCGGCGAGCGGCACGGTCACAGGCACCGCCTCCTCGTTCACCAGGAGCACCTGGCGCTCGAAGGGGTCCAGCGGTGCCACGCTTACGCGCTTGAGCTCCACGTTGTCCAGCCAGTAGGTGCTTTCCAGGTGGCTGTTGGTGAAGCGGCATTGCGCCTGGTCCGTGAGGTCGCTCTGGAACACGAAGCCAAGGTCGCGGCGCTCCGTGCTGAAGGGCACGTTGCGGCGGAAGATGGTCTGCGGACCGGATACCTGGGTCTGGCCCTTCACGTCCACGGTGAGCGTACCCGCCATGGTAGAGCGGGTGCTGAAGCTGAAGCGGTAGTAGCTGCCGCTCTGCACGCCGGTGAACTGGTCGTTGCGCAGCGTGAATGTGGGGTAGGAGGCGTTGTTGCTGAAGTGCACGCGCAGCGACCCGTTGTCCAGGTAGGTGTTGTCGTGCGACAGTTGGGCCTCGGTGGGCCAGCCGCCCCAGCCGTTGATGTTGGTGGCGAAGGTGCCGTTGGCAAGCAGGTTGCCGCTGAGCTCCTCGAGCACTTCGAAGGCATCCAGGCGCAGGAGGCTGCGGCTGGAATTGGCGTCCTCGTTGCGCGCCGTGCGCCACTGCTCCAGCGTCATGAACTGCTGCTGGCCGTTGAAGGTGTTGTGCACCCAGATGCCCAGCTCGTTGTAGGGATTGAAGTAGCGGTTGTTGTTGAATGTGCCGAAGTCCACAGGCGCGTTGGCGTACACGTTGTACTGCTTCATGCACAGCTGGTCCTTGGTCATGCAGTAAAGGATGTTGCCCGTGTACACCCCGTTGTAACTGGGTACGTGGTAGGGTGGGGTGGCGCCTGGCCCGTTGTAGTTGGAGTAATCGGACACGCTCAGCTGGATGGCGTTATTGAAGAGCGTGTTGGCCACCACCTGGTTGCCCATGGATACCATGGTGTGGTCCACATGGATGCCGCTGCCCATGCAGTGCGCCACGGTATTGCGCCGCACAATGGTGTTCTTGATGGCGGTGTTGCCGAAATAGATGCCGTGGGAGATGAGCCGGTAGTTCTCGAAGTCGGGCGCACTGCTCTCCAGGCTGCCAATGATGTTGAGCACGATGTTGTCCTGGATGATCATGCCGTCCGCATGGTCGAAGGCGATGCCCCCGCCGTCGTTGAGGAGCGCCGTGGCATTGTCCACCACGTTCTTTTCCACCAGGCAGTTCTTGTCCATGGAGATGCCGATGTAGCCGATGTCCTGCAGGCGGTTGCCGCGGATGATGTTATTGTTGCCGTCCAGCCGCAGGCCGAAGTAGCCCCAGTTGTTCTCGCCCTGTCCGGCCCGCATGGCGATGCGTTCCATGGTATTGTCCTGGAACGTGCTGTTGTTGTCGATCAGGTGGGCGCCGCTGGCGAAGGTGTCCTCGAAGCGGTTGTTGAGGTAGGTGTTGTTGTTGCCGTAGCTGCTGATGCCCTGGTACAGCTCGCGGAAGGTGCACCCGTTCACCGCCACATGGGCCGCCCCATCGATGCGGATGCCCGCCACCCGCTGGTGCTGGAACTGCAGGTCGCTGATGTTCACATGCTCGCGCTGCCAGTACACGGTGATGCCCTTCTCGCGCACACCGGCCTCCACCGTGAGGGTGGACGGGTCCGCATCGTTCGGTGCCCACAGGTAGAGCTGCCCGTTCGCCGCATCGTGGAACCACTCGCCGGGCATGTCCAGCTCGCTGAGCTTGTTGCACAGGAAGTAGCCCCACTCGTAGTGCGAAAGGTTGAAGTAGATGTTGGGGAAGCTGATGGTGGTGCCCGCATGTGCGTTCACCGTCACCGCGTCGTAGCTCCAGTTGGAACTGCGGATCACGGCGGTGGCGCCGTTCCAATAGCCGCTGGGCTGGGTGAGCTCGCTGTCCGTGATCTGGGTGCCGGTACCCTGGTCGTTGCGCAGCCAGCCGGTGTTGGGGAACCGTGCGAGGGTCATGGGCTGGCCGTTCACGTACACGTATTTCACCGTGCCGCTCACCGGAGCGCGCCAGATGTTGCCACTGTGCTGTGTCCAGCCGGTCACCACATCGCTGCCACTGATCACCGGCAGGGCACCGGTGCCGTAGGCCCCCACGGTGATCTTCTGGGCGCTGGTGCCGCTGCTTGGAACGATGAACTCCCCGCGGTAGACGCCACCGCGCTCGAAGCGGATCGCGTCGCCCGGCTGCAGGGAATAGATGCTTTGCATCAACCGGCTGATGCTCTGCCAGGCCTGGGCCGGCGAGGTGCCGCTGTTCGCGTTGTTGCCGGTGGGGGAGATGTAGTATGTGACGGCCTGGGCCAGGGGGGCGAGCGCAACTGCTGCACTGGCAAGCAGGGTTCGGAACAGGGGGCGCATGGGCGGGGGCTTTGGTACGCCTTCAACCGACCGTGGCACCGATGGGTTACGGATCTTCGACAAGTGGCCGATATTTGTCGACGAATAAATATCATTGTCAACGAAAGGCCGGTCGCGAGTGGGTGGCGGCCCCCATCGACCGCCCCCCCGCCAGCCGATACCTTTGGCACCGTGCCCACAGCAAGCCGGCCCCTCCGCATCCTGGTCGTTGGCCAGACACCGCCCCCCCATGGCGGCCAGGCCGTGATGATCGCGGAACTGCTGAAGTTGCGGTCGGAACGGATCGTGCTGCACCATGTGCGCATGGCCTTCTCGGAGGACATGGGGAGCGTGGGGAAGTTCGCCCTCCGCAAGGTGTGGGTGCTGCTCGGCACCATCGTGCGCATCTGGGCGGCCCGCGTCCGCTTCGGCACGTCCGTGCTCTACTACCCCCCCAGCGGACCCAACATGGTGCCGGTGCTCCGCGACATCGTGCTGCTCTGTGCCACCCGCTGGCTCTTCCGCCGCGTGGTGTTCCACTTCCATGCCGGTGGTGTTTCCACCTTCGCGCCGCAACTGCCGGCGGTCCTGCGTCCCTTCTACCGGTACGCCTACCACCGGCCCGCCCTGTCCATCCGCACCGCCCCGCAGAACCCGCCCGACGGCGCTGCCTTCGGGGCGCAGCGCGAGGTGGTGGTGCCCAACGGTGTACCCGACATGCGTGGCCAGGTGCCCGAGCACACCGCTGCAGCGGGGGAGCCCCTGGTGATCCTGTTCACCGGAGTGCTCATCCCCTCCAAGGGTGTGTGGGTGCTGCTGCAGGCCTTCGAGCAGCTGCTGGCGCGCGGTGTGGATGCCCGCCTGCAGCTCATGGGCAAGTGGGGCGATGCGGCCTTCGAGCGCTCCTGCCGCGACTTCGCTGCGAGGCTGGGCGAAGGGCGGGTGGAGTTCCTCGGTGTGCGCAAGGACCTGGACAAGTTCACCCACTTCGCTGCGTGCGATATCTTCTGCTTCCCGACGCATTTCGAGGCGGAGAGCTTCGGGCTGGTGCTGGTGGAGGCCATGCAGTTCGCCAAGCCCGTGGTGAGCACCCTGTGGCGCGGCATCCCCTCGGTGG
>CAZLGY010000085.1:0-12425 GCA_964559165.1 uncultured Chryseobacterium sp. | reverse complement strand
GGCCGGCCGAGTACACCAGCATCGTGCTCGAGCCGTACAGCACGTAGCCCGCAGCCACCTGCGCACGGCCGGCCTGCAGGTAATCGGCTGCCGTCGCGGGCGAGCCCGCGGGGCTGCAGCGGCGGTAGACGGCAAAGATGGTGCCGATGCTCACGTTGACGTCGATGTTGCTGCTGCCACCCAGCGGGTCCATCGTCACCACGTACTTGCCGCCGTTGTCGAAGTGCACGATGTCGTCGTTCTCCTCGCTGGCCACGGCGCACACCGCCCCCTGGGTCCGCATCATGCGGATGAAGAGATTGTTGGCATACACATCGAGCTTCTGCTGCTCCTCGCCCTGCACGTTCTCATTCCCGGCGGCGCCAAGGATATCGGCCATGAGGCCGGCCTTGTTGGCCTCGCGGCTCACGATCTTGGCGGCCAGGCGGAAGGCGGTGAGCAGGCTGCTCAGGTCGCCCGTGGAGCCCGGGAAATCGGCCTGGCGTTCAACGATGAACTCGGAGAGGGTCTTGATGTCGGACATGCTGCAAAGATGCGGCTCTGCTTTCTTTGTGTCCATGAACGTTCTCATCAGGCGGGCGGAGCCGCGCGATGTGCCACGGATGCTGGAGCTTGTGAAGGAGCTGGCCTTGTTCGAACGTGCCCCGGAGGAGGTGACCGTTACGGAGGAGCACATGCGGGATGCAGGTTTCGGTCCCGCTCCGGTGTGGGTGGGCTGGGTGGCCGAGTTGGATGGAACCGTCCAGGGCATGGCGCTCTGTTACGAGCGCTATTCCACGTGGAAGGGCAGAAGGCTCTACCTCGAGGATATCATCGTTACCGAGGCGGCGCGAGGTCAACGCCTGGGTGAGCGGCTCTTCAAGGCCTGTGCGGCACACGCATTGGAAAAGGACCATGACGGCATGGTATGGCAGGTGCTTGATTGGAACACCGGAGCAGTGCGGTTCTACGAGCGGCTCGGTGCCGGTTTTTCCAGGGAATGGTGGAATGGCTCAATAAGCAAGGAACAACTCAAGTCATTGGCAACAGCATGAAGGTCTTCAAGTTCGGTGGCGCCAGCGTGAAGGATGCGGCCGGGGTGCGCAATCTGGCGAAGGTGCTCTCGCACTTCGCCGATGACGATCTGCTCATCGTGGTGAGCGCGATGGGCAAGACCACCAATGCACTGGAACAGGTGCTATGGGCACACGGCGAGGGACGGGACACCAAACCCATGGTGGAGACCCTGCGCGCGTCGCATTTCGCCGTGCTGGATGAGGTCGCTCCAGGCGACGAAGGTGCACGCATCGGTCTGGAGGACTCGTTCCGTGATCTGCAGCGCAGCCTGGCGCAGCGCTCCACAGGTCGCGCGGATGAGGACTACGACCAGATCGTATCACTTGGAGAGCTATGGAGCACGCTCATCGTGAGTGCCCATCTGCGAGGCCATGGAGTCGCCAATGCGTGGATCGATGCGCGCACGATCGTACGTACCGATGCCAGAGCCCGCGCCGCGAAGGTGGATTGGCAGGCTTCGGAGAACATGGCGGCGCGCCACCTGCAGCCCTTGTTCAGGGCACGTCCCACCAAGGTGGTCACCCAGGGCTTCATTGGGCGCACATCCGATGGGCAGACCACCACGCTCGGTCGTGAAGGCTCCGATTTCAGCGCGGCCATCTTCGCCTACCTGCTCGATGCGGAGAGCGTGACCATCTGGAAGGACGTGCCCGGCATGTTCAATGCGGATCCCAAGCGCTTCCCCGATACGAAGTTGCTTGGCCACATCAGCTATCGGGAGGCCATCGAGCTCAGCTACTTCGGCGCCAGCGTGATCCATCCGCGCACGCTGCAGCCCCTGCAACAGAAGCACATTCCGCTCTATGTCCGCTCGTTCATCGACCTGGCCGCTCCCGGCACCACCATCGATGACCGCAGCGAGAACGACTCATTGGTGCCTTCGTTCATCGTGAAGCCGGAACAACTGCTGCTGAGCATCACCCCCCGCGACCTCAGCTTCATCGTGGAGGAGAACCTCAGTGGGATCTTCTGGCTCTTCGCGCAGCAGCACGTGCGCATCGACCTCATGCAGAACAGCGCGCTGGCCTTCAGTGTGGTGGTGGATGATGTCCCGCGTACCCACCAGTTGATCGCAGCCTTGCGCAAGGATTACGAGGTGCGTTACAACCAGGGTTGCGAACTGGTCACCGTGCGCCATTACGATGAACCAACGTTGGCCAGGCTCACCGCAGGACGCGAGGTGCTGCTGGAGCAACGGAGCCGGAACACCGCCCGGTTCGTCCTCAAATAGGATCACCGTCCCGGCTCCTGTCCAGGCAGGTGCTGCGGCTGTGGAGCGCGCCCGCGGTCAGCGTGTTGCAAGCATCCCGATCACCCTGTCAGGGTAGTCGCTGATGATCCCGTCCACACCGAGTTCGATCATGCGCTGGATATCGTCGGGCTCGTTCACCGTCCACACCACGAGCTCCATTTCCGCCCGTCGCACGGCCTCCAACAGCATCCTGTCGACCAGTTTGAAGTGGGGGCTGTACGTGGTGGGCTTGAAGGATAGGCGGTCCAGGTTCGCCTGCAGGCCGTCATGGTTCTCCACGAGCAGGGCAAGGGGCAGGTCATTGCGTTCGGCATGCACTGCCTCGAGTATCGCTGGGTCGAAGGATTGTATCAGGCACCGCTCGCTGATGCCCAGCGAATCGATGGTGGCGAGCACCTGGAGCACATAGTCCGTTGGTCCGGGTTGGTACGTACCATACCAGGCGGGGTCGCTCTTTATCTCGATGTTGTAGGACGGGTTGGGCACCCCGCTCAGGAGGGCATGCTCATCCACCGCTTCGACCACCTCACGCAGGGTCGGCTTCACGGTGCGCAGGGTTTCCTGGTCCGGAAAGCGGTCCTGCTTCACACTTCCGCAATCGCAACGCTGGATCTCCTCCACGGTCATGTGGTGGATGTTCAGCGCTCGTCCGGGTTCCTCCGTGAGCGGATCGCCGGCGGGTCCCAGGCAGATCGCGGGGTTCATCCATGGCTCATGCGACACGATGACCTGTCCATCACCACTTAGCACCACATCGAGTTCCAGGTGGTCGCAACCCAGCTCGGCGGCCTTCCTGAACCCCTCGATGCTGTTCTCTGGCAGCAGGCCACGACAGCCCCTGTGACCATGCACTTCGGGTTGCATGTTGCGCAATGGGGGAGAGCAGGCGGAAAGCAGGGCCATGAGGAGCAGCGCGGGGTGTATCGGGGTCGTCATGGAAAGGCGGCGATGATCTTGTCGGCGAGAACGCGGGCCATCTTCTCCTTGCCCTCGTGGGTGACCCCGGCGATGTGCGGTGTGAGGAGCACGCGGTCGCAGGCGAGCAGGCGGCGCTGGGTGGCGGGGTCGATGGTGGGGTCCAGGGAGGTCAGGTCCGCACGCTCGAATTCCAATACGTCCAATGCCGCTGCGGTCACGCGGCCTGCATCCATGGCATCCAGCAGGGCGGCGGTATGCAGCACGGCTCCGCGGGACGAATTGAGGAACCAGACGGGCTTTGCAAGGGCGTTGAAGAAATCAGCATTGGCGTAATGCGTGGTATCCTCGTTCAGGGGCAGGTGCAGGCTGATCACATCGCACTCCTCCTGGACCCGCCGCAGGCTCGCCGCCTCCACTGTCGGGGGCAGTTCCGCACGGTATTTGTCATGGGCCAGGATGTGGACGCCGAAGCCGGCGAGCTTTTCTGCGAATGCGCTTCCCATCTGACCGAAGCCGATGATGCCCACGGTGCGTCCGCACAGGTCCGTTCCCCGGTTGCCTTCGCGTTCCCAAAGGCCGGCATGTACCTGTGCGTTGGCGCGGTGGGTGTGCTTGAGCAGCGCAAGCAGGTGTCCCACGCACCATTCCCCCACGCCGTCGCGGTTGCCTTCGGGGCTGTTGATCACGCGAACGCCGGCCGCATCACAATAGCCTCGGTCGATGTTCTCCAGTCCGGATCCCACGCGTGCCACGAAGCACAACGACATCGCTTGACGCAGCAGTGCGCCCGGGAGCTGGCGGCTGCGCACCACGATGCCTTGCACATCATGCAGTGCCTGCCCAAGCATGGTTTCATCGAGGTGATGCATCGCTGTGACCCGGTGGCCGGCGCGCACCAGCCGTTCGGCCAGCAGGGGATGAACGGCATCCACCACGGCAATGTGCATGCTCATGGGAAGAGTCCGTACATCAGGTGTCCAAGGGTGAAGTAGATGAGCAGGCCCACGATGTCGTTCAGGGTGGTGACGAACGGACCCGTTGCCAGGGCGGGGTCCACCCTGGCGCGGTCCAGCAACCGGGGGGACACCGTTCCGAACATCGCGGCCGTGACGATGACGCTGAAGAGGGCGATGCTCACGGTGAAGGTCAGGGCCTGCGATTGATCCAGCGCAAGGTTGACACCGAAGATCAGGAGGCCACAGACCAGGGCGGTGAACAGCGCCACGCGAAGCTCCTTCCAGAGGCGTCCCGCAAGGTTCACGCCATCGAGGGTGCCGGCGGCCAGGCCCTGAACCACGATGGCGCTGGATTGCACCCCTACGTTGCCCGCCGTCGCTGCGATCAAGGGCATGAAGAATGCCATGGCCGGCTCGATCCTTAGCTGTCCCTCGTATTGGGCGATGATGCGCGAGCTCAGGATGCCACCGGCCAGCCCGATGAGCAGCCAGGGCAGCCTTGCGCGCACCTGTACCAATGGCGTATCGGTGGCATCCACATCCTCGCTGATACCGCTCGCCAGCTGGTAGTCCTCGGTGGCCTCGTCGCTCATCACGTCCATCACGTCATCGAAGGTGATCCGACCGACCAGCCGTTGGTCCTTGTCCACCACGGGCAGCACCACTACGTCATATTTCTTCATCAGGTTCACCACCTCCTCGGCGTCGGTATCCACGTGTACGCGGACCACTTCCGTTTCGCAGATGTGCTTGATCAGGGTCCGGGTGCTTTCAGCGGAGAACAGGAGTTCCTTGAGCGGCAGGATGCCCGCCAGGCGATCGTCCTTGTCCACGACATACACGGTGTACACGTGGTCCACCTCGCGGGCCTGCTGGCGCATTTCCACGATCGCGCGCGCCACGGAGGCATCGGCGCGCACGCTCACGAGCTCCTTGGCCATGAGCGCACCGGCAGTGCCTTCCTCGTAGGTCAACAGCTCCTGGAGGTCCTCGCGCTGTTCCTGGTCGTCCAGCAGGGCGATCACTTCGCGCTGCTTCTCTTCCGAGAGCTCGGATACAACGTCCGCGGCATCATCCGAGTCGATGTGCTCGAGCACATCCTCCGCGATCTCCCGGCTGGTGAGGGAGTTCAGCAGCTCCTCACGGGTGTCCTCCGCCAGTTCGAGCAGGACCTCCGCCGCCTCCTCCGGCTCGAGCAGGCGGTACACGTACACGGCGGAGTCGATCTCCAACCGGTCGATGATGGTCCCGATGTCTGCTGGGTGCAGTTCGTTCAGGAGTGCCTGCACGGCACTGTCGCGCCCCTCCGCCACATCGTGCCGGATGGTGTCCAGGATCGGCTTGGTGAGCTCGAAGGCCATGGTCGCTCGTGCATGGATGACCCACTGTGGGAACGACGGCAAAGGTAGGCAACCTGCACGCGCCGGGGCGCGACCGCAGTGGTTCAGGATGCCGCGATGGCGCTGGTGAGCGCGATGAAGTCCGCCACACCGAGCTGTTCGGCGCGCTTGCCTGCATAAGCGGCTTGCAGCGGTCCTTTCAGTTCGGGCAACTGCTTCAGCGCATTGCTCAGGGTCTTGCGGCGCTGGTTGAAGGCGGTCTTCACCACCCGGAATAGCAGTGCTTCATCGCAGGGCAGGGTGGCAGCGGCATTGCGACGCAGGCGGATCACGGAACTGCGCACCTTGGGAGGCGGGATGAAACTGCCGGGTTCCACGTGGAAAAGCAGGTCCACATCGTAGAACGCCTGGGTGAGCACGCTGGTGATGCCGTAGGTCTTGCTTCCGTATTGGGCACGGATACGGTCGGCCACTTCCTTCTGGAACATACCCACCATTTCGGTGCAGCGGTCCCTATGCTCCAATACCTTGAAGACGATCTGGGTGCTTATGTTGTACGGGAAATTGCCGATCACCGCGAAAGGCCCGGTGGTGACGGTCGTGGGTTCCATGCGCAGGAAGTCCTCGCTGCGCACATCGAGCGAGGGGTACTGTGTGTTGAGGTAGGAGACCGATTCGGCATCCACCTCGTAACAGGTGATCGGCCATCGTTGCAGGGCGAGCAGGTGCCTGGTGAGCGCGCCCGTGCCGGGCCCCACCTCCAGCACATGGCCATGGCCCCCATGTCCGGTGAGGCTTTCCACGATGCGTTGCGCAATGCCCTCCTCCTTGAGGAAGTGCTGGCCGAGGTGCTTCTTGGGCCTGACGCTGCTCATCGCGGATGCACCACCTCGAGCAAGGTGCGGAAGGCCACGAAACGACCGCCGAACCGCGCCTGTGCATCGGCCTGAAGACGCGCAGCATGCTCATCGCGGTATCGTTCGTAGTGGGCCATGTCGGGGGCGGTGTACTGCACGGCATAGGTAAGACCGCCTTCATCAGCGGCCAGCACCTTGTGCAGGCGGCTCTCAACGAACTGTCCCGTGGCCATCACATCGGGCATGTGCACCTCCTTCATCCAGGCGAGCCACTCCTCGTGCGCGTCCATGTCGATGTTCACGGTGACGTTGTATACGATCATGGCTTCGGGGCGTCGGGTCGCAGTTCTTCCGGCAGGTCGGATCCATCACCGCGCAGCGCCCGGTAGCGGGTGCGGGCCTCGGGCACGAAGATGCTTCCCGTATGCTCAAAGAGCAGTTTCTCGTAGCATGCCATGGCCTTGGCGGGATCCTTCAGGTCGATCTCGTAGAGCTTGCCGAGCTCGAGCAGCGCATTGTCCACGAGGATCTCCAGCGGGTATTGTTCCACCAGGCGTTCCAGGTGGGATGCGGCCTCCAGGGGTGCTTTACGCACGCGGGCCATGCGGAAGCGCTCGAAGAGCACATCATCGCCCAGGCTGTGCATGGGAAAGGTCCTGTCCAGGCTGTCGAGCACGGCGAGGGCCGCAGTGTACCGGTGCTGCCTGCGCAGCAGTTCGGCCTCGGCGTAGAGGCTGAGCGGTGTGGCGTTGCTGTCCAGGCCCAGGTTGTCGCTGATGCGCAGGCTGAGTTCCATGGCATCGTTGGCGATGAGCTTGCTCGTGCTCGACTTGAGCACATCGAGCTGTGCCTGTGCCCAGAGGAAGTCACCCGTATAGAAAGAGACCTTGGCGTTGCGCAGGCGGGCCTCGTGGCCGAGCAGGTCGTATTTCTGGTCGAGGTCAACTTGCGAATAGAGCAACGAAGCCTCCCAGATATCCCCATGGTCCAGGTGTACATGACCGAGGTCGAGCTTCAGTTGCGCGCGGTAACGTGCGTCCAGCATGGGCAACCGGATGGCCTCTTCCAGCAGGGCAATGGCGCCCGGACCGTCCATGAGGTAGTAGGCCTTCAGGTGGGCGCGATCGCGCAGCAGGTCCAGCGTGCCCACCGGGTCGGCCAATTCCTGCAGCGTTGTCGACATGCGTTGGTCCAGGTCCTGTAGCTCAGCGACGGGAGGTTCCGCCTGTTCGGTCAACTGATGGTAGCGCGCGCGGACCGCACCCATCCGTGCCTGTGCGTAGAGGCCGTCGTTCCGGCCGAGGGAAACCACCTGGTCATAGCACTTGAACGCCGTCCGGTGATCCCCATTGGCTTCCGCGATGCCGCCCAGTTCGATGAGCCGCTGGCCACCCTCGTCCAACCGCCTGTCCAGCGCCTTGCATTGGATGAAGGCAGCGTTCAGGTCCTTCTGTTGGATGTACATCCAGATGAGCAGCTCAGGGAAGACGGTGCGATCGGGTTCCCGCTGGATACGGCGCAGCAGCTCGGTGCGCAGGGCGTCACTGCGCTGGTCCTGGAGATCGAAGTCCACATGGCGTGCCAATGCGTTCTGCACGGAGGCCAGGTAGGCTTCATTGGCCGAAAGGAGGTCCATGTAGGATCCCATCATCGCAGGAAGGTCTCCACGCTGGGCGTGTACACCGGCGATCTCAAAGTGGTAGTTGACGCCTTCCTGCGCGCTGCGTTGTCCGCGCTGGTAGGCCGCAAGGGCAAGTTCCGGCTTATTGGCTTCGAGGAAGGCGTTGGCCGTGTTACGGACGCTGTTCTGGTCCTCCCGCATCGCCTTCAGCGCCTTTTCATATTCCTTCTGTGCTTTTTCCGCCTCGCCTCCGGCCTCGAGCACACGCCCCATGTCGATCATGAACCGGGCCTCGCCATTACGGCGCCGCAACTGTTCCTTCACCAACTTCTCCGCACTTTGCAGGTCGTTGAGGCCCATTTGGCACTTGAGCAACTGGCTGTAATAGTGGTCGTTGGGCTGTTTGCGATGGAGCTTGTCGTAGTAGAGGGCGGCGCGTTCAAGGTCACCCTGCTGGAAATACTGTGCGGCCAGTTGCTCATCCGTTCCGGGCTGCGCGTGGAGCGGGCCGGCAGCCGAACAGGCCAGCAGGAGCAGGATGAGGAGGTGCTTCATGGCTGCTTGTCCGCCTCGGCGAGAACGTATTCCACACTGTCGCATTGTTCCCACGCCCCTTGCGCCGCCCGGTAGTTGGCGATGGCGGTGAGCAATTGCTGATGGTCATACGCCTGGACCCGTCGCTCAAGGTCAATGTACGCAGCCGCCTCGCGCAGTGGTAAGCGGTCGGCCAGCAGATCCTCCTTGAGCAGGTAGAGCCGTTGGTCCCGCTGCTCGGCGCGTTGCAGGAGCGAGACCTGGTCACGGACCATGAGCGCCGCCTCCCGTAGTCCAAGGTAGACGGTCGCCAGCACCCGCGCCTCCCCGGGCCGCAGGGTATCGGATAACCGTGCGCGGATGGCCTGCCCATGCGTCCTGTTGAGGGAATCAAGCCGCTGGTATCGCCGGTGGTCGAGTTCCCGCAGCGTGAGCAGGGCGGCATGGTTGGCCACGATGAGGCTGTCAACGGTCGCGACCTGCCCGGATGACGGCGGCTGGCTGCAGGCAGTGCCCATCAGCAGGGGAGCCAGCCAGGGAAGGACCATGGGCAGCGAGCGGTTCATCGGCGGATCATGTCCGTGCCCATGTAGGGCTGCAGCGCTTTGGGGATGCGGATGCCTTCCGGGGTCTGGTTGTTCTCCAGGAGGGCTGCCACGATGCGGGCAAGGGCCAGGGCACTGCCGTTGAGGGTATGCGCGAGGCGCGGCTTTCTGTCCTCCCCGCGGTAACGCAGTTTCAGGCGGTTGCTTTGAAAGGTCTCGAAATTGCTGATGCTGCTCACCTCAAGCCAGCGTTGCTGGGCTGCACTGAAGACCTCCATGTCGTAGGTCATCGCGCTCGCAAAGCCCATGTCGCCGCCACATAACAGCAACTGCCGGTAGGGCAGCTCCAGGTCGCGCAGCAGGCCTTTCACATGGTCCACCATGTCCTCCAGCGCGGCGTAGCTGTTCTCGGGCAGTTCCACGCGTACGATCTCCACCTTGTCGAATTGGTGTACCCGATTGAGCCCGCGCACATGGGCTCCGTAACTGCCGGCCTCACGTCGGAAACAAGGGGTGTATCCCACCAGCTTCACGGGTAGCCTGTCAACCTCCACGATCTCGTCCCTGTAAAGGTTCGTGATGGGCACTTCAGCCGTGGGGATCAGGTAGAGGTCGTCCACTGTGGCGTGGTACATCTGGCCCTCCTTGTCGGGCAGCTGGCCCGTGGCGAACGCGCTTGCGCTGTTCACCAGGTGGGGCGGTATGATCTCCCGGTATCCTGCGGCGGTGGCACGGTCCAGGAAGAAGGTGATGAGTGAGCGCTGCAGTCTGGCACCCGGGCCGCTGTAGACAGGAAAGCCGGCACCGGTGACCTTCACACCCAAGTCCATATGGAGGAAGCCGTACTCCTCGCCGAGCTCCCAATGCGGCTTGGCATCAGGCCCCAGCACCGGGATCGCTCCTTCCTGCATCACCACGGTGTTCTCCTCGGGTGTGCGCCCCTGGGGCACCTTGGCGCTGGGCGCATTGGGGATGGTGCAGAGATGTTCGTGGAGCTGTGCCTCGAGCTGGTCGAGCCGATCGCGGAGCGCTTGTGAACTGGTCTTGAGCTCGGTCGTACGGGCCTTGGAGGCTTCAGCCTCCTCCTTGCGGCCTGCCTTCATCAGTTCACCGATGGTCCTGCTGAGGCCGTTGAGCTCTGCGAGCTGGGCGTCCAGGTCGGTCTGGGTGTGGCGGCGTTGTTCATCCAGGTCGAGCGCACGGTCAAGCAGGGCGGCAGCGTCGATGTTGCGTTTGGCGAGGCGCTGTTCAGCCTCCGCGCGGTTCGCTCTCAGGAAGGGCAGTTCGAGCATGTTGGGGGGAAGGTATCGGCGGTGTAAAGGTAAGGGGGTATGGAACGGGAAAGCCCCCGAAGGACGGGGGCTTCCAATGACGAAGAAGGGGATGGGTCAGAGCTCGGCCGGCACCACGCTCACGAAGCTGCGCTCGCCGCGCTTCTTCTCGAATTTCACTACGCCGTTGGTCAGCGCAAAGAGGGTATGGTCCACGCCGATGCCCACGTTCCTGCCGGGGTGGTGGCGGGTTCCGCGCTGGCGGACGATGATGTTGCCAGCCACGGCGGTCTGCCCACCGAAGATCTTGATACCGAGTCGTTTGGAGTGCGATTCGCGGCCGTTCTGGGTACTGCCTTCACCTTTCTTGTGTGCCATGGCTAAGGGGGGTCTTGGGGGTGCTGGGGAGGATCGCTCCCGGGCGGAGCCGTACGTTTATTGTTCGTCCTTCTTGGGTGCGGCCTTCTTCGCTGCAGCCTTCTTGGGTGCGGCTTTCTTGGCCGGAGCAGCCTTCTTGGCCGCGGTCTTCTTGGGTGCCGCCTCCGTGACGGCTGCCTTCTTTGCCTTGGGTTCAGCTGCCTTCACGACCTTTTTCGCGGGAGCAGTGCTCTTGCTGGCATCGAATTTCTCGCCCTTGCCAAGGATCGCTTCCACCCAAAGCTCGGTGAGGTACTGACGATGTCCGTTCATTTTCTGGTAGCCCTTGCGGCGCTTTTTCTTGAACACCAGGACCTTGTCGCCCTTGCCGTGGCTCAGCACCTTCACGGCGATGCGTGCACCTTCCACCTTGGGGGTGCCAACGCTCACGGTCTTGCCGTCGCTGATGAGCAGCACATTGTCCAGCTCCACGTGCTTGCCCTCTTCTGCTTCGAGGCGGTGCACTTTCAGCTTCTGGGCCTGCTTCACTTTGAACTGCTGGCCTGCGATGTCAACGATGGCGTACATGGTCTCTCCAGGAAATGGGCTGCAAATGTAATGGATCGGTGGGAACTGACAAAGAGGAGTGGAAAAGAGGGGTGGAGTCTGCGTGGAGCGGGTGTGAAGGGTCAGGGGTTGGTCATGATGGGGCTGGCGAGTTCGGCCCCGGGCACTGAACTTAAAGCTTGAACGCCTTCTTCACCGCGTCCAAGGCATTGAGCTCCTCCCAGGGGAACAGCTTCACCTTCACCGTGGCCTTCTGGCCGGCGTTCTCGAACTTCTTGGTCACCACCACGCTCTTTCGGCCCATGTGCCCGTAGCTGGCGGTCTCGCTGTAGATCGGGGTGCGCAGGGCGAAGCGCTTCTCAATGAAATAAGGGCGCATGTCGAACTCGGGCAGGGCGGCGATGGTGCGCGCGATCTGGCCGTCGTTCATCTTCACCTTGCCGGTGCCGTAGGTGTTCACATAGAAGCCTACCGGTTCGGCCACTCCGATGGCGTAGGCCACCTGCACGAGCACCTCGTCACACACGCCGGCCGCCACCAGGTGCTTGGCCACGTGGCGTGCCGCGTAGGCCGCGCTGCGGTCCACCTTGCTGGGGTCCTTGCCGCTGAAGGCGCCTCCGCCGTGCGCGCCTTTGCCGCCGTAGGTGTCCACGATGATCTTGCGGCCGGTGAGCCCGGTGTCGCCGTGGGGCCCACCGATCACGAAGGTGCCGGTGGGGTTGATGTGGTATTTGATGCCTTTGCCAAAGAGCCCTTGCAGGCGCTTGGGCAATTTGGCTACAACGCGCGGGATGAGGATGCCGATAACGTCCTTCTTGATGCGTGCCAGCATGACATCATCCGCGGCCTGCTTGGCGGCCTTGCTGGCGTCCTTGGGCTTCACGAAGTCATCGGGCTGTTCTTCTCACGGCGGATGGCGGCGAGCTCGCGCAGAAGCATGTGGCTGAGGTCGAGGGCCAGGGGCATGTAGCTGTCCGTCTCGCGGGTGGCGTAGCCGAACATCATACCCTGGTCTCCGGCGCCCTGCTCCTCGGGCTTCTTCCGTTCCACACCCTGGTTGATGTCGGGGCTCTGCTCATGGATCGCACTGAGCACGCCGCAGCTGTGCGCCTCGAACATGTACTCGCTCTTGGTGTAGCCGATCTTCTCGA
>CAZLGY010000084.1:0-12647 GCA_964559165.1 uncultured Chryseobacterium sp. | reverse complement strand
CGCCTGCCCCGACCACACCGAGAAGCCCGAGCTCTTCCGTCTGCTCGACGCCACGAAGCACACCGGCATCACCCTTACCGAGAGCCTGGCCATGAGCCCCGCGGCCGCGGTGAGCGGCTGGTACTTCGCGCATCCCCAGGCCAAGTACTTCGGCGTGGGCCGCGTAGCCAAGGACCAGGTGGAGGACTTGGCGCGGCGCAAGGGCCAGTCCGTGGAGTGGATGGAGAAGTGGCTGGGCAGCAACTTGGGCTACTGAACCTTCGGGTCTCTTCCTTCGTATCCACAGCCCCATCCATGAGGAACTGGGTATTGCCTGTCCTTCTCTGTGCAATGGGCCATGCGCTCAATGCCCAATCTCCTGCCCAATTGACGCAGGACAACGGTGACTGCACGGGTGCCATTGTCATTACCGACTCCATCTACCACCAGCCCAATGCCGTGCGCGGTTTCGGCAACAAGCTTGAGATCAAGGAGAACCCCAGGGAGGATCTCCAATGGTTCGAGCGCGAGCACCATACCACCTGGTACAAGTTCCGCAGCCCGTCCACCACGATGCTCACTTTCGAGATCGTTCCTGACAACATCGAGGACGATATCGACTTCCTGTTGTTCCAGGGAGCCGTGCCGGGGATCTGCGATAAGATCTCCACCAAGCAGGTGCAGCCGGTACGTAGCAACATCTCCCGCAATGACAAGAGCAACGGGTCCATCTGCGGCCTGCGCAAGGGGGCCACGGAGGACTTCGTACGCAGTGGGGTCGGCAGCAGCTTCAGCCGTCCCATGGAGGTCCAGCAGGGTGAGCTCTTCTACCTGGTCGTCGACTACCAGGACCGACCGTTGGCAGGGTACACCATCAAGTTCCACTACGACCCACCGCCCATCCCGGAAACCGCCGCAGAGGAGCAACAGGAACTACGCCAGCAGGTGCGGATCGATGTGTTCGATGCAGTGACCGGGGGACCATTGACGGCCGATCTAACCATTGACGGCATGGAGTTCGACAAGGTGGTGCAGGCCAAGGGCGCTAGCAGCTACAGCTACGAGATGGACATGTACCGAAGCCTCAAGATCGGATGTGTCAGGGCCGGCTACATGTTCCAGACGGTAAGGGTGAAGGGTTCCATGGAGCCGCTCCTCAAGGTGGAGGTGAGGATGGAGCCCATCCGTCCCGGAGCCCGTGTTGTGCTGGATGATATCCGGTTCGTCGGGAACGAGGTCAACGTGATGCGCCAGTCGGAGGCATCGCTGAAAATGCTCCTTCATTTTATGGAGGCGAACCCCGGTGTCCGCATCGAGGTGGAGGGCCATGTAAACGGTCCCACCTTCAAGAACACCAAGGAGTTCATCCAACTCAGTACCGCACGGGCAAGGACGGTCTACGACTTCCTGCTGGTGAACGATATCGCACCGGAGCGAATTTCATATGTGGGAATGGGGAACTCACAGATGCTGTTCCCGCAACCCCGCAACAAGGAACAGAGCGAGGCCAACCGCCGGGTGGAGATCAAAGTGCTCGGCATGTGAGCGTTCCTTTCACCACGTCGCTCATCCGTTCGTCATAAGCGGGTGATGTTGCGGCCCCGACGGGATAGTTTTGGAGCGCGGAGCCACTCAGGTTCCCGGGTCCCGGCATGCGTACATCCTTCCTGACCGTTCTACTGTTTTCCCATACCATCCTGCAAGCCCAGGAGCCGCTCACATTGGAGCAGTGCGTGCAGCGTGCCGAGGAGCGCAACCTCACCATGCGCAATGCCGCGCTCGATGGTGAGATCGCGATGAGCAATGCGGAGCAGGCGAAGTGGGATCTGCTGCCCAACCTGAACGCTGCTGGAACACACGGCTACAACTATGGCCGGGTGGTGGATCGGTTCACCAACACCTTTGCAACGGATCGGGTGCGAACCAATAACTTCTTCCTCAGCAGTGACCTGTCGCTGTTCGAGGGGTTCCGCAAGCAGAACACGTTGCGCCAGGCGCGCTTGCAGGAGACCGCTGCGCTGAAGGGCTATGAAGCCGCCCGCAACGACATCCGTACCCAGGTGGCCAACGGCTTCCTGAACGTGCTCGCTTTGCGCGAACAGGTGCGCGTTTCCGAAGCACAGATCGCCACCACCATGGAGCAGATCGACCGCGTGCAGCAGCTCGTTGATGCCGGCCTCAGCCCCCGCGCCGAAGTGCTCAACCTCATCTCCCAGCGCGCGCAGGAGGAGTTTACACGGACCGACCTGATCAACCAGCTCGACCTCGCCTTCCTCGATCTGGCATCGTTGATGCAACTGACCACGGAGGAGGCTGCCTCCCTGGATGTGATCGCACCCGGCCTGGAGCTGCTGTCCATCTCCGAGCCCATCCAACAGGTGGAGACGGTGCTCGCAGAGGTCCTGCGCAACAACCCCGCCTATGCACAGGCCGAGATCAACGTGGAGAGCGCCGAGCGCGGGATCGCGGTGGCACGGTCCGGTGTGATGCCAAGCCTGGTGTTCAGTGCCTCCGCCGGCACGGGTTATTCGGGACGCAACTTCGAGTCCATCGGCGATCCCATCATCGGTCCACCTGCGCTCATCGGATACACCAGCTCCGGCGAAGAGGTCTTCCAGCCCACCCTGGATTTCGAGACGCGCACCAAGCCCTTCGGCACCCAGTTGGACGACAACCTCAACGAGTCTTTGGGGTTCACCTTGAGCGTGCCGTTGTTCAACAACATGCGTAACCGGATGCAGGTGGACCAGGCACGCATCCGCATGGAACAGGCGCTGAACCAGCGGGAACAACGGCGTGTCAGTATCCAGCGCGAGGTGCTCAACGCCATTACGGCCCAACGCGCCGCCTACCGCCAGTACGAAAGCGCGCGGCGTGCCACAGAGGCTGCCGATGAGGCGTTGCGTTACGCCCAGGAGCGCTTTGCCGCAGGTGCCATCAATGCCGTGGAGCTCACCACCGCGAAGAACATCGCCAACCGCAGCGCCGCGGACGTGATCAACGCACGCTACAACTACCTCATGGCGCTGAAGAGCCTGGAGATCCTGCAGGGCCTGCCGATCACACTATGATGGCGATCTTCGCCCGCACACACCGGTTGCTGCCACATGCCCTTGATCCTAGCCCTGGAGACCGCCACCAAACTATGCAGTGTGGCCGTGGGACGCGCTGGAGAGGTGCTGGCCCTGCGCGAATTGGATGATGCCCAGCTGCGCCACGCCGAACGTCTCAATGTCCTGGTTGACGAGGTGATGCGCGAGGCCGGCCTCTCCCTGCGTGAGATCGATGCCGTGGCCGTGGGCACCGGTCCTGGCAGCTACACCGGACTGCGCATAGGGCTCAGCGCGGCCAAGGGCTTCTGTTATGCACTGCAACGTCCCATCATCGGTATTCCCACCCTTGCGGCACTGGTGCAGTCGGTGCGCTCCACCGGGGCCGGGCTTGGCGGATCGCTGTGGCCCATGATCGACGCGCGCCGCATGGAAGTGTTCACGCAGGAGTACGACGTCGATGGTACTCCGACAGGCGATGTCGCACCTCTCATCCTTGATGGAACCTGGGCGCGTGCATCCGTACAGCAGCGTGTGGTGTTCGGCGATGGTGCGGATAAGGCTGCAGCGCTCTGGAAGGCTGCTTCGCATATCACCCATCTCTCGGGCATCGTACCCTCTTCCCGTCACCTGATGGTGCCTGCCATGCAGCGCTTTTCGGCAGGTTCCTTTGACGACCTTGCCTACCTGGTGCCAGTGTATGGAAAGGCGGCGAACGTGGGTGCGCAGAGGAAGGCTTAGCGCAGGTCGTCCGCGCACCTCTTCAACAGCTGGGTCGGTGTCACCACCACGATGCCCGGCGCCTTATTGAAGTGCCTGGTGTTGGTCCTGCACGGCTCCCGGGTACGCGGATCCATTCGGCGGGGTGAAGTGCGCGCGGGCAACCCTGGACCGGGCTGCGGTGGATACAGGCAGCAGGCACAAGTCGCCCATCAGCGCTGCGCAGTGGTGTAGCGCACCACGTGGATGACACCGCTCTGCAGGTCCCGCGTCAGCCGGGCCTTGAGGAACATGGTGGTCTCCTCATAGAGATACTCCTCCTGCTGAACCTGCGTTCCGTCGTGCCAGAGCTGCCCGGACAGCACATTGCCTGCACGGTCGTAGGTCCAGGTGCGTCGCGTGGTGCGTGCGCTGGCCATGTCGGGCTGCTCCACCCGCTCCGCGAGGCGGCCCTTCTCGTCGTAGGAGAAGGTGATGCGCGAACTGCGGTTGCTCACCAGGTAGCGGTCCTCGATCCGGCGCAGGTAGCCACGTGGATCGGTGATGCGCAGTTGCTCACGGTAGGCCAGGCCAAGCTCGTTGAGGAACAGCTGGCGGGCGGTGCTGTCGTTCACCTGCTCATGCCGGTAGTGCTCATCGCTGATGGCAGTGACCGTGCCAGGCTGCAACAGGTAGCGATCGCTGTTGAGATTGGCCACGCGGCTGTACGTCTGCCGCACCGGACGGCCCTGTCCGTCGCGCTCAATACCCAGCAGGAAATGGCCCGACAGGTCATTGCGCAGGCGCTCTCGTTCGCGGCCCTCAGCGTCGAATGTCACCGTGGTGGAGGTGGTGTCGCGTCCGGATCCGGGCATGCCATAGGAGTGGTTCGCGTAAACGGTCCGCCCCCCCTCGTCGAAACGGTAATGGTGCCGCTCCGACTGTGGTTGCATGGGCTTGTTATCGCGCTTCACGGAGCGTTCGCCGTTCACCGATGCAATGCCGTTACGGGCGATGAAAGCCGCGTTGAAGCGCAGTTCTGCAGGGTCTTCGGTGCCGGGCAGCACCTGCACCATCTGGGCGTGGAGGCCCGTTGTCGCCAGCAGCGTGGCCATCACAAGGTGGGCCATGGCTCCGGCGGGATCCGCGATGAAGAGCCTGCCGGTCCTGTTGGCCGTTCGGGCCGGATATCCTTCCTTCGCATGCATGGCACTCCAAAGGAACGATATCACGGGCTCCCGTCCGCTTCGTTCGCCTGGTGGCCATCAACATCCCCGGGTGAAGGGCGCCGTGCGCGACCAGCGTTGGCCTGGCACGCTGATGGTCATCGGCATCTTCGTGCTGCTGGGAAGCATGGTGAGTGTGATGCCATGGACGCTCATCGACCCCGGACTGCTCTTCCGCATCTTCCTGGTACTGGCCTTTGCAGGCAATCTGCTCGGCTATGCGCGTGCCGGACTCAGGCTGGGGATGGAGCGGTTGGAGTGGTTCCTCTTCAACCTGCTCGCCGTAGGCCCGATCCTGTTGTCCTTGCTCCTTTGGCTGAACTACCTGGGCCATGGTCCGGAAGTGGTGACGGACCATGAGGTGTTGGAGGTGCGTCAGGTGAACGGGTTCCTGGTATACACGTACCGCGATGACTTCCTGAAGGAGCATGACCTTGCCCGATGGTCACATCGCGACAGCTACCCGATCGTGGGCAATAGCGTGCACATCAGCCTTGCGTCGGGAATGTTGGGTGTTCCAGTGGTGGTCCGGAAGGAGCCCTTCGTTTCAGGGTCGTGATCCACGCATCTGGATGGTCTCCTCCAGTTGGACGGGAAAGCGTCTACGGAGGATGCCGCTGCGGGCCAGAACCGTACCCTTCATTCCCAGTTCCACCTGGCCGCTGAGCGCCCCCCCCAGCATCACCATCAACAACGGTCCCCCCGCCACATCCGCATGCAGGTACACGGGATACACCCGTTCCGCACGCGCTTCAAGCACCACCACTGAATCCAGCAACCCCTTGCCCACCGGGGTGTCGTTGATGTACAGGTCCACGTCGGGATCCTCCACGTGGATGCGGTAGCTGTTGGGGTTGTTCACCTGGATATCCACGCGAACGGCTATCCGACGGCCGTCCATGTGCAGCACCTCCACGCCACGGATGTCGCGCAGCTCCACTTCCTCATAGGAGGAACAGGCCCCAAGCAACAGGGCCACCGCCAGGGGGGGGAGTGCGGTTCTCAACACGTCGATCATGCGCCTGGTGGAGCGCCTACCATGCGGCCGGTCAGGCCTTGAAGCCGCTTGCCGCGAAATGATGGAAGAAGCGCGGAATGGTACGGATGCCCTGGAAGTAGTTGAACACACCGTACTTCTCGTTGGGGCTGTGGATGTTGTCGCTGTCCAGTCCGAACCCGAGGAGCACGGTCTTCAGCCCCAGTTCCGCTTCGAACAGGGCCACGATGGGGATGCTGCCACCTCCGCGGGTGGGGATGGGCTTCTTGCCGAACGTCTCCTCCATGGCCTTGCTGGCTGCCAAGTAGGCAGCACTGTCGATGGGTGTGACGGCCGCTTCGCCACCATGGTGCGGCTTCACCACCACACGGATGCCGGGAGGCGCGATGGACTCGAAGTGGCGCTGGAATAGCTTGGTGATGGCGTCGCTCTTCTGGTCGGGTACCAAGCGCATGCTGATCTTGGCGAAGGCCTTGGAAGGAAGCACCGTCTTGGCGCCTTCTCCGATGTAGCCGCCCCAGATACCGTTCACGTCCAGTGTGGGACGGATGCTGCTGCGCTCCTCACTGGTGTAGCCCGTCTCGCCGCGCACGGCATCGATCTGCAGGTCCTTTTTGTACTCCTCCTCGTTGAAGGGGGCCTCGGCCAGCGCATCGCGTTCCGCCCTGCTCAGCTCCTTCACGGCATCGTAGAAGCCCGGAATGGTGATGCGGCGGTCGGCATCGTGCAGGCTGGCGATCATCTCGCACAGCGCGTTGATGGGGTTGGCCACCGCGCCCCCGTATACCCCGCTGTGCAGATCGCGGTTGGGACCGGTCACCTCCACCTCCAGGTAACTGAGGCCGCGCAGCCCGGTGTTGATGCTGGGCACATCGTTCGCGATCATGGCGGTGTCGCTGATGAGCACCACATCGGCCTTGAGCTTTTCCTTGTTGGCCTTGACGAACAGGCCGAGGTTGTCGCTGCCGACCTCCTCTTCACCCTCGATCATGAACTTCACGTTGCAGGGCAGGCCTCCATTGCACAGCATGGCCTCCACGGCCTTCACGTGCATGTAGAACTGGCCCTTGTCATCTGCACTGCCGCGCGCGTAGATCAGGCCGTCCTTGATAACCGGTTCGAAGGGGGGGGAGGTCCACAGGTCCAGTGGGTCCGGCGGCTGCACATCATAGTGCCCATATACCAGAACGGTAGGCTTCGCAGGGTCTACGATCTTCTCCCCATAAACGATGGGGTGGCCTGCGGTCGGGCAGACCTCCACCCGGTCCACGCCCGCCTCCACCAGGCGCTGCCTTACGGCCTCGGCGCACCGCTGCACATCAGCCTTGTATCTGGGGTCCGCGCTGACGCTGGGGATGCGCAGCAGGTCGAGGAGCTCGGACAGGTAGCGGTCCTGGTTGGCGTCCACGTAGGCGAGGAGTTCCTTCACGCTGGTTGGCTTTTGTCCCGGTCGGCCGGAAGGGTTGAAAGGGGCCGAAAGATAGCCTTGCCGCCCGCATGGCCCTGGCGCCCGGCGCTCACCGGCAGGCAACCGAATTGCCGCCGATCGGGTCATATGGATGGAAAGCCGTAATTTTCAGAGCGTTCCCGAGTCATGCGCACACGCATCCGCCTACTGGTCATGCTGGTCCTGCTGATGCCTTTCGGGGTGCGTGGTCAGCTGGTGGTGACCAACACCCAGACCCCGGCGCAGCTGGTGCAGAACATCCTGCTTGGCGGTGGTGTCACGGCCAGCAACTTCACCTTCAATGGTGCACCGGCCAATACGGTCAACGAGCAGGCCGGTGAGTTCGATGGCAGCGCCTCCAACGTGGGGCTGGCCTCGGGCATGATCCTGGGTTCGGGCAACGTCGCTTTCGCCATCGGTCCCAACAACATCGGCAGCGGCTCGCTGGGCGGCGGCAACTTCGGGTTCAACGACATCGACCTGGACCAGTTGAGCGGTGTACCCACCCACGATGCAGCCATCCTCGAGTTCGACTTCATCCCCACGGGTGACTCGCTCCGTTTCAACTACGTCTTCGGTTCGGAGGAATACGATGAATACGTGTGCGGCACGGTGAATGACGTGTTCGGCTTCTTCCTGAGCGGCCCGGGGATCAACGGTCCCTACACCAACAACGCCATCAACATCGCCCTGGTGCCCGGTACCCAGGTGCCCGTATCCATCAATACGGTGAACAATGGCACGGTGGGAACCAATGGCATCGCGGCCAATTGCGACGCGCTCGATCCCAACTGGCCCGCCAACAACATCTATTACACCAGCAACGCCAACGGCACCACCGTGCAGTATGATGGCAAGACCGTAGTCCTCACCGCCAGGGCGCAGGTGGTGTGCGGCCAGACCTACCACATCAAGATCGCCATTGCGGACGGTGGTGACACCGCCTTCGATAGCGGGGTTTTCCTCGAGGCGGGCAGCTTCGTGAGCTCCGGTCAGGTGGTGCCCGATCTGGTGAGCGGTGTACTGGTCAACGACAGCACCATGCTCGAGGGCTGCGGCCCGGTGGACTTCACCTTCTACCGCATTGGTGACACCTCCAACACCGACACGGTGAACCTGGCCATCCTTGGCACAGCCACGCCAGGTACTGATTACAGTCCGGCCTTCCCGACCCAGATCGTATACCAGCCAGGTGACACCGCGTTCACCGTGCTCCTGAACGTACCGCCCGATGCGGACGGCCTGGAGTCCATCATCATCCAGGTGCAGCAGGTCATCCAGTGCGCTGGGGTGCAGGTGCAGTCGGAGTTCCACTTCTACATCGATTCACCACCGCCATTGGTGGTGCAGGCCTCCAACGTGCAGAGCGACTGCAACCAGACGGAGGTGCTCGCCCCAACGGTCTCCGGCGGTTCCGGGAACTACAGCTACAGTTGGAGCACGGGCGAAACAACCCCGACCATCACGGTTTCGCCGGGCGCCACCACCACCTACACGGTCACGGTGAGCGACACCTGCAGCATCGCCCCCGTGCCTGTGGATATCACCGTGGACGTCCCCGTCTATCCGCCCATGGTGATCACCCTTACGCCGGATACCGCGATACCCTGCCTGGGCAATGCCGATCTGAACGTGCTGAACGTGACTGGCGGTGATGGCTCCTACGCCTATGAATGGACATCCGGCGGCGCCGTGCTCTCCGCCACCGCCACGGTGAATGTGGATGCCGGGCCGCCCGCATATTACGTGGCCACGGTGACGGACGGGTGCGGGTCAACCGTGCAGGACAGTGTACTGGCAACAACGGCGGGGCTGCCGCCCATGGCCATCGTCACCGGCGGAGATCCAACCGTCACCTGTACGGGAGATACGGCATCGTTGACGATCACAGCGGTGACCGGCGGGAATGGCGTTTACACCTACAGCTGGGAGAACGCCAACGGTGTGGTGATCGGGCAGGGTACAAGCGTGGTGGTGCCCGTGCCGGCCGATGCCGTTTACACCTTCACGGCGAACGACCAATGTGGTAACGCCGCCTCCGCAACGGTCTCCGTCTTCGTCCCGAACCCCTTTCCGCTGTCCATCCTCATCACCGAGGACCAGCTGGTCTGCTTCGGCGAAAGCATCCTCTTGAGTGCACAGGTGACCGGCGGATCGGGCATTTACACCATCGAATGGCCGGCGCTTGCCCATTCCGATCCCGAGGTGCTGGTCACGCCCCTTGAGGAGACCACCTATGTGGTGAACGTCTACGAGGAGTGCGGGCTCTTCTCCACGGCGCAGGTCACCATTGGTGTCGAGGCGCCGCTGGCCGAGATCGTGGTCACCAACGAGGGGATTGACGACTGGCAGTTCGATGCCGCCACCCATCCGGAACCCATCCAGTATTTCTGGAACCTGGGTGACGGTACCAAGGTGGGCACCCAGCAGGTGGTGCACAGCTACAACGACATGGAGGACCATTGGGTGCACCTGGAGATCCTGACAGCGGCCGGTTGCACGGCGGTGGACTCGGTCTACCTCATTCCCCCGGGGCAGATCCACTTCCCCAATGCGTTCACGCCGGACGGGGACGGCATCAACGACCTATTCGGTCCCGTTGGCCACATGGTGAGCAGCTACGAGCTGTTGATCTTCGACCGCTGGGGCGAGCTGATCTTCACCGCCTCCCCTGAGCGCCCCCTGTGGGATGGACAGGTGGATGGAACGCCTGCCCAGACGGGCGTCTACGTCTACAAATACACGGCCGAGGGCCATTACATGCCATCGCGGGAGGGTTATGGGCACGTGACCCTGCTGCGTGGTACCACCGAGGAGAACGAATGATGATGAGCAACGCTCTGGCTGCCCTGCCGCTTGCGGGCCTGCTGATGTCGGTCCCTGCCGCCGCACAGCTTTCGGTTGACAATACGCAGACCCCGGAACAGTTGGTGCAGAACATCCTGCTGGGCGCCGGTGTCACGGTAAGCAACGTCACCTTCAACGGCCTGCCGGGGAACTCCGTGAATGACCAGATCGGCTCGTTCAACGGGAACGGCTCGAACATCAACATCGGCCAGGGTGTGGTGATGTGCAGCGGCACCATCACACAGGTGGCCGGCCCCAACAACACCGATGCCCTCACGCTCGGCCCGAACAACCCTGACTTCAACGGCGATGCCGACCTGGAGGCCATCTCCCAGCAGTTGGTCAATGACAAGGCCGTCCTTGAGTTCGATTTCGTTCCGGCCGGAGACTCCTTGGAGTTCCGCTTCGTTTTCGGGAGCGAGGAATACAATGAGTACGTGTGCTCCTCGTTCAACGATGTGTTCGGGTTCTTCCTGAGCGGTCCCGGCATCAATGGCCCCTTCACCGGCAATGCCATCAACATTGCCCGCGTTCCGGGGACCAATGTGCCCATTGGCATCAACACCGTGAACAATGGTTCCCCCGGCGCCTTCGGAGATGCCTTCAACTGCGCTGCGGTGGACCCCAACTGGCAGAGCAACAGTGGCTATTTCTTCGACAACACCGGCGGCCCAACAGTGCAATACGATGGGTTCACGGTCGTACTCACCGCAAGGGCCCTGGTGCAGTGCGGCGAGACCTATCACATCAAGCTGGCCATCGCCGATGCCTTCGATTCCGCGCTCGACAGCGGGGTCTTTCTGGAGGCGGGCAGCTTCAGCAGCAATTCTCCCGTGGGCTTGTCCGTCATCGGCGCCGAACAACTGGTCGAGGGTTGCGACTCCACCCTCGTGCGGGTGATCAGGCCGCTGGGTACCACCGGTGACCTCGATGTGCAGCTGGCGATTACCGGCACCACGGCCAACGGCACCGATCACACCACAATCCCCACCACCGTGACCATCCCTGCCGGGGCCAATGAGGTGGACCTGCCGGTGACCGCCTTTGCCGATGGCGCCGTCGAGGGCTCCGAGACCGTGACGGTGACCTATACGTTCGTCAACGCCTGCGGCGAGACCGTGACGGTGAGCGTGACCCTGACCCTCAACGACGCTCCCGAGCTCCTGCTTTCCGGGGGTGATATCCAGGCCGAATGCACGGACAGCCTGGCCTTGGTGGTGGCTGTCGCAGGCGGTACGCCGCCGCTGGCTCTGCTCTGGGGCGATGGCACCGATGGCAACCTGGTCTGGGTGACCGGGGAACTGGACGGCCAGTACACCATCACGGCCACGGACGCCTGCGGCCAGACGGGGTCGCTGTCCATCCAGGTGGACGTGGACTGCGAGGTGATCGTGCCCAACGTGTTCTCGCCCAATGGCGATGGTCAGAACGACCTGTTCTTCATCGACGGCATTGAAAGCCGCGGGAATACCGTGCGCATTTACAACCGCTGGGGCCAGCTGGTCTTCGAGGCCAGCAACTACCGCAACACGTGGGATGGTGACGATCTTTCCGATGGCACCTATTACTACGAGGTGCTCCTGGATGGGGATGAGGCGCCCCTGACGGGCCACGTGACCATTCTCAACAACTGAGATCTACGCGGGCGTGATCAGCGTGCTGCCGGTCATTTCCGGGGGCTGCGATACGCCCATCAGGTGCAGGACCGTAGGCGCCACATCGGCAAGGATGCCATGGCGGATGGTCCAGCGGCGGTCATCCACAACCACCACAGGAACGGGGTTGGTGCTGTGTGCCGTGTTGGGCGTTCCATCGGGGTTGAGCGCCTTGTCCGCATTGCCATGGTCGGCGATGATGATGAAGCTGTAGCCTGCGGCGCGCCCGGCATCCACCACGCGTCCCAGGCAGGTGTCCGTGGTCTCCACCGCCCTCACTACTGCACTGAGTACGCCCGTGTGGCCCACCATGTCCGGGTTCGCGAAATTGAGGCATACGAAGTCTGGGCCCTCTGCGGTCAGCATGGCCGCCACGCGCCCGGCGAGCTCCGGTGCGCTCATCTCGGGCTGCAGGTCGTAGGTGGCCACCTTGGGGCTCGCCACCAGAATGCGCTCCTCGCCGGGATGCGGCGCCTCACGGCCTCCGCTGAAGAAGAACGTGACGTGCGGGTACTTCTCGGTCTCCGCCGCGCGCAGCTGCTTCAGACCCGCCTTGCCGATGGTCTCGCCGAGGGTCATCGGCAGTTCGTCCTTGCCCAGCACCACGTGGACGCCGCGGTAGGTGGGGTCGTACTCGGTCAGCGTGACATAATGCAGCCCAAGCGGTTCCATGCCCTGTTCGGGAAAGGCCTGCTGGGTGAGGGCCTGTGTGATCTCGCGGCAGCGGTCGGTGCGGAAGTTGAAGCA
>CAZLGY010000083.1:12437-12925 GCA_964559165.1 uncultured Chryseobacterium sp. | reverse complement strand
TGGTGGTGTTGTTCGTGCTCGGGGTGATCGTCAGCACCAGGGTCTCCGTGGCGCAACCGTTCACGCTCGTGTACGTGCCGCTCTGCGTGTAGGTGGTGCCGTTCACGCTCCAGGTGAAGCTGTCGCACGCGCTCTCCGTGGTGGTGTTGTTCGTGCTCGGGGTGATCGTCAGAACGAGGATCTCCGTGCTGCAACCCGTCACGCTGGTGTACGTACCGCTCTGCGTGTAGGTGGTGCCGTTCACGCTCCAGGTGAAGCTATCGCAAGCGCTCTGCGTGGTGGTGTTGGTTCCGCTTTCGAGAATGGTCAGAACCAGGACTTCCGAAGCACAACCATCGATCACCGTGTAGGTACCGCTCGACCCGTAGGTCTGGCCGTTCACTGCCCAGACATAACTATCGCACGAACTGACGGTGGTCGTATTGCTGGTTGTCGCCGTTACCGTCACGGTCCGCGTGGCCGTCGCGTTGGGGCATCCGCCAGTGCCG
>CAZLGY010000083.1:6573-12337 GCA_964559165.1 uncultured Chryseobacterium sp. | reverse complement strand
CACCTGTGACAGTGCTGCTGAAGGTGGTGCTGCCATCCACGCAGATCGCCTGCGTGCCGCTCAGCGTGCCAGCGCTCACAGGCGCCGTTACCGTCACGGTCCGCGTGGCCGTCGCGTTGGGGCATCCGCCAGTGCCGGTGACCGTGTAGGTCATCGTGGCTGTACCCGCTGCTACACCGCTGATCGCACCGGTGGAGGCGTTGATCGTGGCCACAGCCGCGTTGCTGCTGCTCCAGCTACCACCTGTGACAGTGCTGCTGAAGGTGGTGCTGCCATCCACGCAGATCGCCTGCGTACCGCTCAGCGTGCCAGCGCTCACAGGCGCCGTTACGCTAACCGTAAAGGTCTCCGAGTCGGTACCGCAACCGTTCGAGGCCACCACCGTGTAATCACCGGTCGCCAGGACCGTGGCAGATGAGATGGAGGGGTTCTGCAAAGAGGAAGTAAAACCCCCAGGGCCGGTCCATGAGTAGGTGATCGCACCCGGACCGGATGCACTTGCATTCAAGTTGAGCGTTGAACCCGCACAAACAGGACCATTGCTTCCGAACGTGTTCAACACCGGCGCAGCTACAGGCGTGCCGGCGCATCCGCAATTGGGGGCAGTTCCTGTGTAGACATCATTGACCGTGCAGGGATCATTGTCGTCACAGGCGGTCCCTGGCAATGCCGAACCGCCGATCACACCCAGGCAGTCCGCATTGCACGTTCCTGCGTTCACAGCGGTCGCATCGATGTTACCGGTCAAGGAAGGATCCTGGTTACCGTTGAGCGAAACGAAGAAGTTACGGTTGTTGGTGCTCGTGTAAGTGTCGTTGACGATATTGAACTCCGTACATCCGGTGTTGTTGCTGACGGTAAGGCGCCAAACTGTCACCCACGTATCGGCGGGAAGGGAGGTCTCGCAGCCACCATCATCGATCAGCCAGCCCAGCTGGGAACTTCCAACTGCCGTGTACGTGCGGTATTTGAAACCATTGCCTGGGGTAACCTGCGCGGAAGGCCCGAGGGGGAAGGCTTGGTTGGAGGAGCACCAGGGACTGGAACCGAGACCGATCGTGGCGGGTGAGCTGGCGCTCCAACGGACGGTGAACACAAGGTTGCTGATCACCTCATCGAACGAATTCCCGTTCGCCCGAAGCCTGACGTCCAACTGATTGGCTGTGGGCCCGGGAACCAGATCGATATCAACACTGGAGGGCAGTTGAGCCTGCAGGGAACTTCCGGTAAGGAAGATCAAAGAGACAGCGGCGAGCCCTTTCCGCCAGCGTGCGAACGCGATAGACATTGTACTTGGTGTTTGGTCGATGTTGGCTGAAGTCGGTTGTGGGCGTACCTGATGGATCATTGCCGCGTCAGGGAAGTTGTTCATCACGCACCTGGGTGGGCACTGCGCCTCCTATGTTGAAGAGGATGATGTCCCGGTCATTGGCGCTACCTGTGTAGCGCACCAGGCCGTCGAGGTTGGTATCAGCGACAAGATAGCCGGTGACCGTATTGGTCGGCACCAACCCTCCCACACTGACCAGGATGGGGTCGCGATCGTTGGATCCACCCGTATATCGGAGGAAGCGATCACCGTTCACGTTGCCCGACCACAGGGTGAACTTCCCACCGTTGTTGCGGCGTGCATCCGTACCGTATGTGGCCGTACCTGCGCTGGTGAAGTCGACCTGTACCGAAGTGCCGCTCAATGCCACCGGGACGGCGGTCATGCAACCGAAATGGTTGCGATGCCTTACAGCCACATGGTATGAACCGTTGAGGACAGCGAAACGCAACGGCGCGCCCCCCGCACCCACCACCTGGCCAGAGACGGTGACCACGGCGCTCTTGCTTGCCACGACCGTGGCCGGCTGCGCAGCGGACCGCAGCTCTACCACGACCCAATCCACAACGGCATCGGAGCCGGTCTGTGCAAGGACAGCGGGGGAAAGGGTCTCACCGCCCCCACCCACATGCACATATCCGAGACCCGAGTAGGGCTCGGTAGCCGGTATCATTGCCTGCGCCCGCAGCGCGTCCGACATCAGGCCGGTGGCGCTGTTGAAAGGGCCATCCAATGCCATGCGCACATCCAGGACAACACCGTCAGTGACCGTGGCAACCACGGGAACACGAGCACTCTCGCTCACCACGGCAGGAGTCTCCACGTGCCAGTCATAGAGGTAATAGTACAGCGAGGAACCACCGGTGCTTCCCGTGATGGCTCCCAGGCCGGCAAGGTCATAGGGATAGCTGACACCAGCATTATCGCGGTGCAGCTGCTGGATGATCTCCGTATTGTCATCGTAAGCGGTGATCCGATGTCCGGTTCCGGCAGGGACCTTGAAGTCAAGCTGCACACGCGTGGTTCCGTTGGGCACATAGACCACCTTCTCAGCGATCAATTGGCCGGCATTGTCAACAAGCGCGAAGTGGCGCTCACCGTTGCCCGTGGCGTACACCTTTACGGACTTCAAGGTGAAGGGCTTGAACGCATTGAACACGAGCCATTGCTTCACACTGGAGCTGTTCAGCGTGCCAGTGAGATCGGTCTTGCCCACCTGTGCATTCACCCCGGGCGTGACCATCCGGCGGGAAGCGTAGTAGGTGGTGGTGGTGTTCAATACGGGGGTGGTGAACTGCAGGCCAGTGGCGAGCGGCGTGGCGGAGCTCAGGTCAGCGTACCAACGCACCTCTCCTCCGGCATCCTCCGCCTCCAGCACGGCAGCGGCAGGCCCCAGGACCACGTCACCGGTCAGCACGGGGGCGGTCATCGGCGCTTGGATCTCAACGGTCACTGCGGGGGCCACGAGCGCTCCACAAGGACCGGTGACCGTGACGCTGTAATCGCCGGAAACCGAAACATCAATGGAGCGCGTGGTGGCACCATTGCTCCACGCGTACGAATAACCCGGAGAAGCCGTGAGGCGCACCGTTCCACCGGAAGCGGCCTTGAGGCCGTTCGGCGCGGAAATATTGGCACTGCCGCCACTGCCGGCGGGGCGCTGCTGCGTCAGGGTGAAGGGGATGGCGGTCCAGTTGTTGGCATCGGTCTCCTCGGCGAACACGTTCGTGGGATCCACTTCGGCCACGATCCAATAATTGCCGTTGCAGAGGCCGTCCATCATCACGATCCACATCATGTCCAGACTTTCGGAGTAGATGTCCGTGCGGCCCACCGAGATGCCCTGAACGTTGGTTCCGCAGCCGTAGGCGCCGTAAAGACCTTGGTTGGCGAACATATCCGTGGTCATGACAGTCCCTCCTCCATAGGTCTGGTCGTCGCGGCAGTGCCCGTTGTAGGTCGTGCAGCTACCGTAGTCCATGAGGCAGAACCCGATCTTGGCGCCGGTGGCAACGATCGGCCAGTCACGCGGATCGGGGACACCGGGCTGTTCCAGGCGCAGGGTCATGGTGGTCCAATCGTTCACGTGATAATGACCGTGGCTTGCATGATAGGTCATGCTGCCTGCCTCACGCTCGGTCCAGCTCATCTGCGACCCGTTCTTGCGATAGACCCGCTGGTAAATGATCTGCTTGGGGTTCTCCCCATTGGGGCAGGCGAAGTTGTTCTGGCCGCTCACCTCGAAGGTGTCGGTCCCGCAAACGAACGTCCGCAGACCGTCCTGGCTCACGGTGCGCACCTCCAGGGGGCCATGACCGATGTTCGGGGTGGATCCGGACACCCGCAGCCGGCCCGCATTGGTGCCACTTTGCGGGTATTCGCTCGGCCCCGACGCATAATTGGACAGGCCGAACCACGAGATGGTGATATCCGGCTTGAGCTCGCAATTGGTCTGCCCCGGGGTCTCGCAGATACAACTCGTTGCGTTGGTAAGACTGCATTGCGCCCACAGGGTGGATGCAGGCATCAACAACACAACGGATAGAAAGGAGAAGTGACGTTTCATGCAGAGGTTCTGTTGAACGGGTCGGCAATGTACACGATGAGAATGCCTTCGGTCAAGCACGTGCCGACAAAATGGAGCTCCTAATCGAGCACAAATCGGCCGACCATGGGGATCCCGTCCCCGGACCGGCAGACGATGTGATACACGGCGGGGGGCAGGCAGGCAGGCAGGGTGATGAACGTGCGCCCGCCATTGGTGCGGCCCTCACACGATCTTCGCCCCAGGCCGTCGAGCAGCTCCCAGGTGTATTCGCGACCCTCCAACAACCCTTCCACCACCATCTGCATGCCCGGCAGCACCCGCACATCCAATCCGGCATCCGAACCACGGTCACCGGTGCCAAGACCCACCTCATAGCGTGCCGCCCCACCACCGGCCATGCCGGCCCACAGGCTTCCATCGGGTGCCCGCAGCACGGACAACACGTTGTCATCGGGCAGACCGGAGTTGGCGGAACCAAGGGTGGTCCAATCGCTCACATCACGGAAAAGGAGCACACCCGCGGTCTGTGTCCCCACCAGCTTCATGTCCTGTGCATCGATGTGGATGCAGTTCATGCTGTTGTCCGGCAGGCCCGCGGTGAAGATGTTGTATGCGAACCACGGTCCTCCGATGAAATCGCCGGCATGCCAGACCAGTCCCCCTGCCGGACAGGCCAGCCACCGGTCGCCATTGCCATCCAGTGCGATGGCGTTGGCCGAGTTGTCCGGGAAGAAGGAATTGAAGGTGGTGTAGTAGATGAAGTCGGTTTCGTCGAAATAGATGAGGCCCGCATTCAATGAGGCCACGGAGACGAGGTCATCGCCGCGCACGGCTACCTGTTTCACATGCGGCAGGAAGAACTGGTTCCCCCCGTAACTGTCCCCGGTATCGTCGTACACACGCCACCCGTCGGTGGTGCGACAAGCCAAGCCCAGCGGCGTGGACACCCACACCCAGCCCCGGTGGTCGTGGGTGATGCCATTGATCTCGTACAAGGGAAGCGGAAGGCCTTCGGTATCCACTGCGGACCAGTTCGTTCCATCCCAGATACCGATGCCATTGAACCGGGTGCCGACCCACAGGCGCCCCTCCGCATCCAAGGCAAGGCAGGAGATGTCATTCGACGGAACATCGCTGTTGTCCACTTGGAACGTCGACCAGATGCCATCCCGCAGCCGCACCAGGCCCCAATCGGTGCCGAACCAAAGCGTGCCATCGGGCTCGGCCAGCATGCTGCCCACCCTGTCACTTGGCAGATGGCCGGTGGCTGTGCTGAACACCTCCCATGTCCCCCCCTGTGCCAGCAGCGACGACCGCAGGCACAGCAGCACCAAGGGGACGAGGACCGCACGCATCAGGGCAACTGTTCGGTGATGGTGGCCGTTGGGATGGATCCGCCGATGGTCACCAGGATCGGGTCGCGGTCGTTGCCGGGGCCCACATACTTCACCGCACCGTCAAGGTTCACATCCTCGGGCAGGTAACCGGTGACCGAAGCGGTGGGTACCGAACCACCGATCGCGGACAGTATCGGATCACGATCATTGGCAGGGCCGGAATACTTGATGGCATCATCCGGAAGCACGTTACCGGCCCAAAGGAAGGCCGTGGCGCCGGACACCTTGCGCGCGTTCGTCCCGAAGACGGGCGTTGCCGCATTCCGCAGGTCAAGTGCAGTGCTCACCTGACCCAGGGTTACATCAGATGCGCTCATGCAGCCAAAATGATTGCGATGGCGGATCGCAACGCGATAGGGACCCGGAGCAACAGCGAAGCCGAGCGGCGAGGTGCCATCCATGTCCACGATATCGCCATCGCGCTGGATGAGGCCATGGCGTGCGGCCACCACCACCGTGGGATCACTGCTTTGACGCAGTTCCACACGG
>CAZLGY010000083.1:0-6563 GCA_964559165.1 uncultured Chryseobacterium sp. | reverse complement strand
TGACAGTGAACACTCCCTCAAGCACCTGTTCGCCGCCACCGCCAACGGCAGGGTAAGCGAGGTCTGTGTAAGGCTCGGTGGTCGGCAACAAGCCACCCGAACGCAGCGCATCGCGCATCAGTCCATCGGCGGCCACATAGGCACCATCGAGCCAGGCGGAAGCCTGCAGCGGAAGCAGCACCGGCACGCAGAAGTTACGAACGGCAGGCGCACCCACATTGATGTCCTGCGAAACGAACGCCAGTTGCTGGCCATAGCCGTCCTCCACCTCGATGACCCCGGCACCGTAGGCGCAGCAATTGCCGTCGCCATAGCTGTCGAACACACGCAGCTCATAGCAACCGGCCGGCACACAAAGACCGACCGATGGCAGCACCTGCGTGCCATTGGCCGCAAGCTGAGCATAGGGGCCACCGGAGGCGATCACATTCCCGCCGGACAACAACTGCCAGGTGGTCTCATCCCCATACCGGTCGATGGTGATGTTCACCACGAGCGGGAAGCAGGAAGCGGTGGTGAAGGAACGCACCGGTGACGCGGGCGCGGCACCACACCCGTTGGCAGCCGTTACACGCCAATGGTAGGTGCTGTTCGGCGCGCTGGCAATGGCCGGGTTGAAACCCGTACCGGTCACACCGGCCACCTGCTCGACCACGTTGGACATACCCGGGTCAGATGCGATCGTCACGGTGTAACTGGTCGCTCCGGGTGTTGCGGACCACGACAGCGCGCTGCCGGGCGTCACATCCACAGCACCATCAGCCGGTGCGCCCAGGACCACTTGGGCGGGAACGTCGGAAACCACCAACTGCAATGCCACACTGCGGTTACCACTGGCCGATGTGGTGCTGAGGGTGAAGGGATAGGTGCCGGGCGTGATGGAGGCCGTGCCACCGAGGCTCAATACGGTGCTCGATCCAGGTGACACAGGGTTGGTGCTGAAGGAGGACGATAGTCCGGCCGGAAGGCCCGAGACCGAACAGGTGATGGGCTGTGAATAGCCCAGTACTGACGCGGTCTGCACGGTGAACTCCGTACCGGAGGGCCTGCATGTGGTGGCGCTTTGCGGCTCAACGGAGACCGCGTAATCCGGCAGCGAGGCGGCGGCGATACTGAAGTTGGTATTGGAGATATCGTAGAAGATGTTGCCATTGGCGCGCACCATGACCCGCGCCGTGGTGGTGGCCGGTATCAAGGGCAGTGCCACGCTCTGGCTGCCATCATTGGGCGTGGCTGTGAGCAGCGTGAAGGGATAGGTGAAGCCACCGTCCACGCTCAGAAGGATGTCCACGTTGGCGGTGCTCACGGGTGCCACGTTGGTGGAAGCGACATCCCACGTGACCGTATGCGTACCGCCGGCGTTCCAGGTGACGGCGGTGTTGGGTTGTGTGACCACGAACGGTCCTGCCGTACCGGCCACCGTGACAACCATGTTATCCTGGTCGTTGCAACCGGCCCCAGGAGCGTTGTCCCTCACGGTTACCCTGAAATTGTAGGTCCGGCCTACGCTGGCGAGCACTTCCCACGTGGGGGTGGTACCGGCCACCACCGCGCTCAAGGCCGGCATGTAGCGTTCCGGCCCGGTGGTGGGCGAGAGGGAGCGGAAGTTGGGCCCCGAGGTGCTGGTGGCCACCGGAGGTTGGGTGGACACCTGGTTGTTCATCTGTTCCCAGCAATAGCTGAGGGTATTGCCCGCGTTCGCATCGCTGCCGGTGGCCGTGAGCACGAAGGGAGTGCTGCGGGGGATGGTGCGGTCCGGGCCGGCGTTCACGGTCGGTGCGATGTTCCCTGAAGGCGTCACCACCGGACAGGTGCTGCTGGTACCCACCGTGATATTGGCGGCCATCTCCTGCATGCTGTAGCCGAGGAAATATGCATCGGAGTTGTTCTGGACGTTCGGCGCGCAGATACCGGCGTACCCCATGATGGTGCTGGCGCTACCAGGCTCGAACGCCGCTGCGCTGGCCCGGTTGCAATTGTTGTTCTGCGTGTGGTTGCCTCCGAACTGGTGCCCCATCTCATGGGCCACATAATCCACATCGAAAGGGTCGCCCACCGGAGCGGACTGTCCTGTGACCCCGCCAGCCTTCAGGCTGTTATTGCACGGGCTGTTGAGGTAGGCGACACCACCGCCACCGGTGCTGAACACGTGACCGATGTCGTAATTGGCACTGCCGATGACCCCGTCGCAGGTGGTCTGGTTCTGGCCGAGCATGGTGCTGCCATTGGTGTTGGTGTAGGGGTCCGTGGAGGCGGACAGGTAGATGAGCGCATCGGTGTTCGGCACCAGCACCATGGTGAGCGTGGCGTCCTTCTCATAGATGCCGTTCACGCGGTTCATGGAGGTGACCATGGCGGCCAGGGCCGGTCCCTTGTTGTTGTTGGTGGTGTTCGATCCGTGGTAGTTGGCGTATTCACCCGTGCATGCCAGCGCCAATCGGTACGTTCGGAGCTGGCAATCGCCCACACGGTCCTCCCCCATCTCCTGCATCCAGCTGCGCGATAATGTTGCGGCGGCTTCCAGGTCGTTCACCGCTTCGTACCCGCAGGTCATCATCGCTTCGGGGCCCTGCTTCCGGAACCGGTCCTTGCGATAAACGATGATGTGGGTTGCATCACCGAAGGAATGGGGATCGATGAACCACCATCCGTCACGATCGTCCATTACCATGGCATGGAACCCATGCATGGTCAGGTCCAGCCGAACCTGCACGTGTGGCCGGTCGATGCTGACACCTGTGAACGTGCGTATGTCTGGATAGCGGGCGGCCAGTTCGGGGTGCATGACCGAATTCGGCCATATCCGGAAGCGCTCCACGGCGCCATCGGGACGTGGAAGCTGTAGTTCAGTGCCCATGGCACTGGGAGCCGGCAGCAGCGAGCGCAGCAGAGGAAGGTCCACCGCACAGGTGCGCTGCTCCAGCGGAATTATACGCCGTTCGGTCCCCGGCAGGGGGCGCACATCGGCCACGTCGCTCCAATAAGCGCCCCGTTGGGCATTGGCCGTGAGCAGTAATGCGACCCCGCCTATCGCGAGGATGGTACGTGGAAGCATTTTCATCGGGTTCTACATCATCGTTCTACCACCATCAGCCGTTGGGCGATGATACCCTCCGGTGCGTCAACCTCCAGCACATAGGGACCTGCGGCAAGGCCGTTGAGGTCAAGGGCGATGGCCTGGGACCCGGCAACGAGGTCGCGGACCTGCGTCCGGAGCACCCGACCGGCTGCATCGCGCAAGGAGAAAAGAACGTTCTCTGCGGCTGCAGAACGCTCCACGAACACCTGCGTACCGACCGCTGCGGGATTGGGTGCCAGCCGAACACCGGTGGCAACGGCCGGCAACGGTTCAGAACCGGTGAACAGGCTGTAGATCTCGCCGGTGCGGTCCTGCCCTTCGAGGGACACATAATAATCCCCATTGTTGGTGACCACCCCGGTCCAGTCGTCGTTCACGATCTCATAGGCCGCCGCACCGCCTACCGTATTGATGAGGCAGACCGTATACTCCTGGTCACCCTCCCATGCCAATTCAGCGTCCTGGAAGCTGAGCAGCGAGCTCCCGTAGAACACCTGGTAGCGGTACATGCCGGAGACCTGCTCGCCCCCCGACTTGGCAATGGGCACGCACAACTGGTAGGGCATCACCTGCTGAACGCTCCCCAACCCCTGCGCTCCTGTATCGAGCCATCGCACGGTGAACACGCAGGAGGAGAACAGCGAATTGAACGGTCCATCCGGACGCATCCTCACCTCGATCTGGTCGGTTGGCAGTGTGGTCCACGTGATATCGATCGTGGGCAGTTGAGCGATCGAACGTGACACAAGGAAGAGGAGTATGAACAACGTACCCGATCGAGCCATGGGAATATCGTGGATGCGCAGAGGGTTGGACCGATCCGCAATTTAATGAAGGAACACCCCTCGGACCAAAGAGTTCCGTCAGCGCGGCCCGGACCTGCAGTGCTCCGGATCCTTACAGGATACCGGCCACGATACGCTCCACGGTCATCCCTTCCGCCTCGGCCTTGTAGTTCCGCACCAGGCGATGGCGGAGGATGGGCAGGGCAACGGCCTGGACATCGGCGATATCGGGAGAGAACCGACCGTGGGCAAGGGCGTGCACCTTGGCTCCCAGCACGAGGTATTGCGAAGCACGCGGCCCCGCCCCCCAGCTGACGTTATCGGTCACCACCTGCGGTGCCATGCCACGCCCCGGCCGGGTGCGGGCCACCAGCTTCACGGAATACTCCATCACATTGTCGGTCACCGGCACCTTGCGCACCAGTGTCTGGTGCGCCAAGATCTCCGCTGCGGACAACACCGGTTCCACGGTCGCCTGAACATGGCCGGTGGTGGCACGGACCACGGCCAGCTCCTCTTCGTAGGTGGGATAATCCACCCAGATGTTGAACATGAAGCGGTCCAACTGGGCTTCCGGAAGCGGATAGGTCCCCTCCTGCTCGATGGGGTTCTGGGTGGCCAGTACGAAGAACGGATCGGGCAGCACGTGCGTCTGGCCTGCGGCGGTGACCATCCGTTCCTGCATGGCCTCCAGCAGTGCGGCCTGGGTCTTCGGGGGGGTACGGTTGATCTCGTCGGCGAGGATGGTGTTGGCGAACCCCGGACCCTTGATGAGCTTGAACCGGCGGTCCTGATCGAGCACCTCCGAACCGATGATGTCGCCGGGCATGAGGTCCGGGGTGAACTGGATGCGGTTGAAGGACAGTCCAAGGGCGCGGGAAACAGTGTTCACCAACAGGGTCTTGGCCAGGCCGGGCACCCCCACCAGGAGGCAATGTCCCTTCGCGAAGATCCCCATGAGCACCTGCTCCACCACTTCATCCTGACCGATGATGACCTTGCCCACCTCGCGTTTCAAGCGCAGGTGATCCCTTCCGAACTGTTCCGCCGCCTGTATCTCGTTGTTCGCGCTGCTCATGGAGTTCACCGTATTGAACGCTTCGGTCCTGCTTGATCCTTCGCCTGCTCGGGCACCCATTCATGCATGAAGGAGCAGTCGGCATACCCCGGTGCGATCCGCACATAGGTGGCCTGCAGGCGGTCCTTCACCCAAGCGTCGATGGCCTTGGAACGTAGCTCTCCCTCGGCTGCCTGTTGCATCAGGCGGTAGTCGTCCTTCAGGTTGGCACGATGGGGCGCCGTGCGGGCGTCGAGCTTGAGCAGGCGATAGGCCTTCGAACCGTCGGGCATCACGATAAGCTGGGGCTCGCTCACCTCACCCACCTTCAGTTTGTCGAGAACGAAGAACGTTTGTTGGTCCAGCGAGCTCATGTCCCAGCGTGCCGAGTTGCTGTTCGGTTCGATCACCACACCGCTCGTGCCGCGGCTCTCCTCGTCATCGGAGAACTCCAATGCGAGCTCACCCATCGTGCGTCCATTGAGCATCAACCGGCGCAAGCTGTCCAGCAGGTTGCGTTCGCGCTGTATATCAGCGCTTCCCACCTGGGGCCGCATCAACACATGCCGGGCGCGGTACTGCTCACCGCGGCGCTCCTCCAGCTGCATGAAATGCCAGCCGTATTGGGTCTGGAACACCTGCGAAACCTCGTTCTCCTTCAGGCTCAGGGCAACGGCATCGAATTCGGGGACCATTACGCCGGTGGGCACAAGACCCAGCGCTCCGCACTCGCGGGCCGACCCGGGATCCTCCGAGTACAGGATGGCGACCGTGCAGAAATCCTTGGCACCACTGACCACTTGTTCCCGATACTCCTCGATCCTGCGCCTAACACGGCGGGTCTCGTCCTCGCTGGGCTTCGGGATCCGCAGGACCTGTGAGTACTCCACCTCGGCGTTGATGAACGGCACACTGTCCGCCGGTATTCGTTCGAAGAAGCGTTGCACATCGCGGGGGGTGATGCGCACATCACCGGAAACCTTCTGCTGCATGGTCTGGACCAACAGCTGATCGCTGACCTGGGGGCGGAAATCATCCTTGATCTCGGTGATGGACTTCCCGTAGAACTCCTCGAGCTTCTCGTCACTGCCCAACTGTTGGGAGAAGTACCTGATCCGCCTGTCGAGCTCCGCATTGACCTGGGCCTCGTCCACCACCACGCTGTCAAGCCGCCCCTGTTCCACCAAGAGCTTTTCGTACAGCAGGTCCTCCAGTTCGCCGCAACGCACAGCGGGGTCCTTGGAGCCTTGTCCCTGTGTGGCCTGCTCGAGACGGCCCACCAGGTCCGAATGCAGGATGGCCTCGCGGCCCACCACGGCAACGACCTGGTCGATCAGCAGGGAACGCGGCTGGGCGATGGCTGTCCACGGCAGTGCCAGCAGCAGCAGCAACGCCACGTTCTCACAGAATGCGGATATCCTTCCGTTCGGTCGCTTCACGATAGAGGTCTTGGCGCATCCGCTCAAGCAGCTGCAATTTACGCTTGTTCAGGATGATGGCACGGATGTCGCGCTCCACCACGCTCAGCGGCGATGGTCCGCCAGGCAGCCGATGCTCGAGGACCTCGAGGAAGAGCGCCTGCCCCTCGGAGCGCAGCACCGTGCGCTGGTCCTTGGAGAGAAGTCCCTCGCGATCACGGTGC
>CAZLGY010000082.1:8753-12995 GCA_964559165.1 uncultured Chryseobacterium sp. | reverse complement strand
CTGCTCTACGCCCTGCGCGGCACGCCCTACGACATCGACGCACGCGGCAAGATCCTGTTCATCGAGGACCTCGACGAGCTGCTGTACCACGTGGACCGCATGGTCCAGAACCTGCGGCTGGCGGGCTGGTTCAAGGACCTGGCCGGGCTGATCATTGGTGGCATGAGCGACATGCGCGACAAGAACCCCGACGACCCCTTCGGGAGAACTGCCGAACGGATCATCGCCGATGCGCTTGGCGACACCACCTACCCGGTGTGCCTCAGCTTCCCGGCAGGACACATCGACGACAACCGGGCGCTCATCTTCGGCCAACAGGCGAAGCTCAGCGTGAGCGCGAACGATGCGTCGATCGCGTACGTTGACCGGAACCGCGCCTGATCGGAACTGGGCCGCCTGAAAACACGTAGGTCGACCCAGTGGGTCGACCTACGGCTACGCAGCTGAAATGTCGTAGGGCTGCCGATCAGTTCCGTTCGAACTTGTTGTAGCCGCCAGGGATCTCGAACAGGGCGGGCTTCTGCGCGGCCTTGGTCACCTTGGTCACCTGCAGCCGGCTCACCTCGGCACCATCCATCTTCTGTTCCACGCCCAGCATGGGGAACACGCCCCGGTTGTCCTTGATCTGCAGGAAGAAGACGGCCTGTTCGTCCTTGCGGTTCAAGGTCTCGAGCATCGGCACGAAGAAGGAGAACTCATCCGCGGCCACCCAATAGGTGATCTGGCGGTCCTCCTTGGGGCTCTTCACCACCCACTTCTCACACTTGTAGCCCGCCATATCCTTCATCTCCGAGGTCTTCTGCACGCTCACCTCCACGTCCTTGGGCAGGCGCATGTTGGGCACGTCCATGTAAAGTTTCCGCTCCGGGCTGATGGCCGTCACGGTCTTGTCGCGGGTATCCACGAGCATGATGCCCTGTACCTCGCCACGGGCCCCGATCTCCTCCACGCGGATGCGTTCGCCCTTAACGAAATACTTGTAGGTGGTGACCACCGGGCCGGTCGTCTTGGTGAACTCAAGCACCCCTTCGAACGATTGGGCGTGAAGGGCTGCCGTTGGCAGCAGCAAGGCGATGGAGAGGGTGCGGAGCTGGTTGAGAACGCTGTTCATGCGGAAAGGTCGTTTTCCGGGGGTGGCGGAAAACCCCCAATTTTAAGGCCTTGAACGGCACGGCTGTGCGAAGGTTACAGCGCGTTCTATCCACAGATGGCTGAGCACAACCTGACCGGCTCCGAAGGAGAGCAACTGGCATGCCGCTTTCTGGAGGATGCCGGTCATGCTGTGCTGGAGCGCAACTGGAAGCATGGCCGTCACGAGCTGGACATCGTGGCACGCACTGACCGGGAGCTGGTCATCGTGGAGGTGAAGACCCGCAGCAGCGACCGGCATGGACAGCCTGAAGAGGCGGTGAAGCAGGGGAAGCGGGGCCGGATGATCCGGTCAGCCAACGCCTACATTGAACAGACCGGCACGGTCCTGCCGGTGCGCTTCGATATCATCAGCATCATCCTGCATCCGGGGGGCAAGCCATTTATCAACCACCTTCGCGACGCGTTCTACCCCACCACCCATGACAGACCGTACTGACCGCAACAAGAAAGGCGGCAAGAAAGGCCCCACGCGCGGTGCGCGCCCGAAGGGCGATACCGACCGCCCCGGATCATCGCGGGCAGGCAAGCGTCCACCCGCCGCCGGGCGTGACGGATACCAAGGCGCACGCCGCCCGGACAGTGGGGCAGGCACCCGCAGGCGCACCACCGGACCGGACCCGGAAGGTGAGCGTTCAGACTTCCGCAAGACCGGTCGCAGCGGCGGCCCTGCGCGACCGGCATACGGGCGCACCGACCGTTCCGATGAAGGTCGCAGCGCAGGCCGCGATCAACGGGCCGGCGGTCGTCCGGGCGCACGTGGAGCCGGTGAACGCCCCCATGGTCCGCGCACCTCCGGGGACCGTCCACAGCGCGATGAGCGGCGCTCCGCCCGTGGCGATGAGCGTGCCGACCGCAGTGGTGCAGGTCCTGGCTACCGCAGTACCGGCAGACCTTGGAAGGAGCGGCCCGCACGGGAGCGTGATGCCGGAGAGCGGCCGGAGCGGAGTGAAAGGAGCCAGGGAAGTGATGCGCGGCCTGTGACGCGCGCCGCCAGGTATCCCGGGGCGAAACCCTTCCGCAAAACACCGGCACGCAGCGACCGCAGCAGGAAAGCCGGTGACGGACCTGCCACCGACGGGCTCATCCGCCTCAACCGCTACCTCGCCCAAAGCGGGGTGGCCAGCCGTCGCGAAGCCGATGAGCTCATCAAGGCCGGTGTGGTGACGGTGAACGGTGTGGTGGTGACCGAGCTGGGTACCAAGGTGCATGCCGGGGACAAGGTGCACTACGGCGGCCAGCGCCTCAGCATGGAAAAACCCCGCTATGTGCTCTTGAACAAACCCAAGGGGTTCATCACCACCACGGACGATCCGAAGGACCGACGCACCGTGATGCAACTGGTGGCCGCTGCCTGCCCCGAGCGCCTGTACCCGGTGGGCCGCCTGGACCGCAATACCACCGGGCTGCTGCTGATGACGAACGACGGAGACCTGGCCAAGAAGCTCACACACCCCAGCCACGGCGCTGAGAAGATCTATCACGCCACCCTGGACAAAGCGGTATCAAAGGCCCACCTGCAACAACTGGTGGACGGTGTGGAGCTCGAGGACGGCATGGCACAGGCCGATGAGGCCTCGTTCGTGGAGGGGTCCACGCGCAAGGAGGTGGGGCTCAAGCTGCACATGGGTCGCAACCGCATTGTGCGCCGCATGTTCGAGGCGTTGGGCTACGAGGTGGTGAAGCTGGACCGGGTGGTCTTTGCAGGGCTCACGAAGAAGGAGATCCCGCGGGGTACCTGGCGCATGCTCACGGACAAGGAGGTGGTGCTGTTGAAGCAGCGCAAGTGACCGGAGCAGCGCGGCGCTGCGCCGTGTGCCGATGCCAGTAACACCGGGCTGTGAACGAACGGCAGGGCATTTGCCGTTGCTCTACAGTGCACCGGAATACCTTGCGCATCCATCCCATGTCCGCCACGCCCCCCTCCCGCCCCACCAACAGGGTGCTGCGCAGGTTGCGGTCCGTCGCCCTCGTGCTGGGCGCCATGGTGGGTGCCGCTTTCGGGCTGCTGGTGTCCCTTGCCATCGTGTATGAGGCCGAAGTGAAGGAGCGCCTGATCGGCACCCTCAACCAGTACCTGGTGGCACCGGTCACCGTAAGTGACATGGACCTTACGCTCATTGCGCGCTTCCCCCGGGCCAGCATGCGGCTGACCAACGTGCTCGCCATGGAGGTGAGAAGCGATGACCAGCTGCCCGACACGCTTTTCCATGCCGGGCGACTGTACCTTGAGTTCAGCTTGTGGGACCTTTTCCAAGGGCACTATACCGTGCAGGAGATCCACGCCAGCGATGTTCTCGCCCGACCCGCACTGGACCGCAATGGAGCGCCCAATTACATCATCTGGAGATCGGACAGCACCGGCTCCGATGCCCCCATCGACCTCCGGCAGGTGAGCTTCGACAAGCTGCAGGTACGTTACAGGGACGATGGCACGGGGCTGGAAGTGGAAGGCCGCAGCGATGCGCTCAGCCTGTCGGGTCGGTTCGCCAGCAGCGGCAACAACACACGGCTCATCGGTGATGCAACACTGCTGGCCCTGCGCACCGCAGGTGGCACCACACTGGCGGACATGGAGGGCACCCTTGACCTGCGCCTGCGGTTCGGCATGGCGGATACGCTCTTCACCATCGACAAAGGCGATGTCATGCTGGGCACGCTCCCCTTGGAGCTCACCATGGACGTGGTCGATGAGGGGAAGGGCGGCCAAATCGACCTGCGCGCACGCAGCATCGGGGCCGACCTTGCCGCGGTGGCCGCAGTGCTGCCCGGCGACCTGGGCGCGGCCTTGAAGCGCTATGCCATCAGGGGCGAGGCCGACCTGGGTGTGGTCTACGCCGGGCCGCTGGAGGGTGCGACCCTCTCCCTGGCAGCCAAGATCAAGCGGGGGCGCCTGAAGGAAACACGCAGCGGAGCGGAGTTCAGCGATGTATTCGCCGAACTCGACCTTGAAGTGGGGCCGGAAGGAAGCGTGAAGCACCTTGAGGTGAAGGACCTGCGGGCACAGGGCAGCACCGGAAGCATCAGCGGCGAATGGAGCAGCAAGGGCTTGAGGAATGCGGCCGTCAACGCCCACTTCAAAGCTGACGTGGC
>CAZLGY010000082.1:0-8653 GCA_964559165.1 uncultured Chryseobacterium sp. | reverse complement strand
GTTGCAAGGGGTCCCCATCACCTTGAGCGGCAGCCTCATCAACCTGATGCCCTACCTGCTCTTCGATGACCAGCGCCTGCTGATCGCGGCCAAGGGCAGTGCTCCCCTGGTGGACATCGGCGCATGGGTCAGCAACACGGATGCCACCGCCGCTGACAAGGAGTACATGCTCACGCTCCCCGCCATGATAGACCTGGACCTGCAGGCCGATGTGTCCAAGGTGCGGTTCGAGGAGTTCACCGCCACCGATCTCAGCGCCCGGGTCCTGTTGCAGGATCGTGTGCTGCGCGTTGACCCCGTGCGCTTCGGCAGTGCCTCGGGGACCTTCGCCGGGGGCCTGCGGCTGGACGGAAGGGACCCGGGCAATGCGCTACCCCTGACCATCACCGCCACCTGCACGAACATCAACGTGAAGCAGCTGTTCGCAGAGTTCCAGGACTTCGGGCAGGACTTCATCGGCGCACGCCACCTGAGCGGCACCGCCAATGCAACGGTGGCGTTGGAGGCCCCGCTGAGCAACGGCCTGAAGATCGATACGGAGCGGCTGGTGAGCGTCATCGACATCACCCTGGAGAACGGGTCCATCAAGGACCATGCACCGCTGCTGGCCGTGGCCGACCATTTGGAGAAGAACAAGCTCGTGGCACCGTTCGTGAACACGGGAGCGCTTCGTGAACGCCTGTCCGACGTGCGCTTCGCGCGGATGGAGAACCAGCTGGAGATCCGCAACGGTGCGGTGCATATACCAGCGATGTTGGTGAGGAGCAGCGCGCTGGACCTGGAGCTCAGTGGCACCCATTGGTTCGATGACCGCATCGACCACCACCTCAACTTCCGTCTCGGCGACCTGTTCCGCATCGGGAAGCCGGCCGATGATGCCTTCGGACCGGTGGCGGATGATGGCACCGGGATGCGCATCTTCCTGCACATGCACGGAACGGCGGGCGATCCGCAATTCAGCAATGACGGCGCCATGGCTGCCGCCCGGCGCAAGCAGCAACTGCAGGAGGAGAAGGCCGTGCTGCGGGACATCCTCCGCGAGGAGCTCGGCTTGTTCAAGGGGCGCGCGGACGAGGACCGGAAGATCAGGCAGGACACGGATGCCGGCCGTGGGCGCATCCAGTTCGAGGAGGATGGTGCCCCACCGGATACGCAGCGGGAAAAGCCCCGACGTGGGCTCGAACGGCTGTTGAAGGACACCAAGGAAACACAGGACCAGGGCCGGATCCGTATCGAGGATCGATAGGAAGCCATCTGAAAACAGTCCTTCGGGCTGCGCCGGAGCCTATTTCAGCCATCCTGCGTTGCTCAATCCTAACAGAGCGCCCAGCTCTGCGGGGGTTTCGCGCCTTGGGTGTCCGAAAGATCCATCCAGCTCGCTTCCGAAAACAATTTTGAGAAGGCTTCCGGTATTGGCGAACTTCACACCGTGGACCTCTATTCACGCAAGCAACGGTGGAAGCTGGTACTGGCAGCAGTGGCCCTGCTGCTGGTCGGTGCCTCCCTGTGGTACAGCAACCGCATGGTGGAGCGCGTACGCGCCGAAGAGCGGCGCAAGGTCCAGCTTTGGGCGGAGGCCGTGCAGAACCGCGCTGAGCTGGTCAACTACACCCAGCAACTGTTCGACCGCCTGCGTGAGGAGGAGCGCAAGAAGGTGCAGCTGTGGGCGGAGGCCATGAACCGGCTGGTGACCGATGAAAGCAGCGACCTCTCGTTCTACCTGAAGGTGGTGAGCGACAATACCACCGTGCCGGTGATCATCACCGATGCACAGGGCCGCGTGAAGTTCCACCGCAACGTGGATGAGGGCATCGTGGCCGATCCGGCCCTGTTGAAGGCCGAGGTGGAGGCCATGGCGGAGCTGCACGACCCTCTTCCGATCGCGGTGGTGGGCACCCAGCGCCAATTCCTGTATTACAAGGATTCCAAGGTGTTCACCGAGCTGCAGGAGGTGATGGAGGGCATCATCCGGTCCTTCATATCGGAGACCGTGATGAGCACGGCAGCGGTCCCTGTCATCTATACCGACAGCAGCCGCACGCACATCATCGAGCACAGCAACATCGAACCCGAGATCGTGGCGGACAGTGCCGCCATGCAGGAGAGGCTGCGCAGGATGTCCGAGGCCACACCGCCCATCCTGGTGGACCTGCCCGGCAAGGGCCGCAACTACATCCATTACGAGGAGTCGCTGGTCATCACCCAGCTTCGCTATTTCCCTTATGTGCAACTGGCCATCCTGGGGCTCTTCCTGCTGGTGGCCTATGCCCTGTTCAGCATCTTCCGCAACGCGGAACAGAACCAGGTGTGGGTGGGCATGGCCAAGGAGACCGCCCACCAGCTGGGCACCCCGCTCAGCTCTTTGATGGCGTGGCTGGAACTGCTGAAGGCACAGGGAGCCGACCCGGAGGCGCTCGGCGAAATGCGCAAGGACCTTGACCGCCTGGAAGTGATCACCGAGCGCTTCAGCAAGATCGGTTCCTCCCCCACGCTGGAGTCCGAAAAGCTATACCACACCCTGCGTGCCACCGTCCTCTACCTGCGTCCGCGCCTGCCGGGGCGGGTGAAGATCGGGATCGCACAGCCGGCGAACACCGAGCTGCAGGTGCCGTTGAACCGTGCCCTCTTCAGCTGGGTGGTGGAGAACCTCATCCGCAACGCCGTGGATGCCATGGAAGGCGAAGGCAGCATCACGCTGGAGATCCTTCCCGAAGGTGGTGAGGTGCATGTGGACATCACCGACAGTGGCAAGGGGATCCCCGCATCGCAGCACACAACGGTGTTCCAACCGGGCTTCACCACGAAGAAGCGCGGCTGGGGCCTCGGCCTGTCGCTCAGCAAGCGCATCATCGAACAATACCATGGAGGAAAGATCCTCGTGAAGCGCAGTGCGCCCGGCAAGGGCACCACCTTCCGGATAACGCTGCGCACCGGTGCGCTTGGCAACCTGCTGGTGAGCGAACCCAGCGGCACCTGATCCATGGCGGGCCTCTACCTCCACATCCCCTTCTGCCGCAAGGCCTGCACCTACTGCGACTTCCACTTCAGCACCTCGCAGCAGCATGCACCTGTGCTCGACGCCATGGAGAAGGAGCTCGTTCGCCGGTCTCGTGAACTTGGCGATGCACCCGTGGGGACGATCTACTTCGGGGGAGGCACACCCAGCCTGCTGCCCGCAGGGCGGATCGCGGACTTCATCCAGCTCGCACATGACCTGCTCCGGGTGGAGCGGGATGTGGAGGTGACCCTGGAAGCCAATCCCGATGATGTCACGGAGGAACGGCTGGCGGCGTGGCGGGCCGGGGGCATCACGCGCATCAGCCTGGGAACGCAGAGCTTCCGGAACGACCGGCTACGCTGGATGGGAAGGGCGCACGATGCGGCCCAGGCGCTCACCAGCATCGACCTCATCGCGCACAGCGGCTTCCGGTCATGGACCATCGACCTCATCTATGGCCTGCCGGGCATGGACCTTGACGAATGGGATGAACAGCTGTCCATCGCACTGGACCATGGCATGCCGCACCTGAGCGCATATTGCCTCACCGTGGAGCCACGCACCGCTCTGGAGCACCAGGTGCGCAACCGCGTGGTGCTCCTGCCCGGCGACGACGCACAAAGCACGCAGTTCACAAGGCTCATCGAGCGCATGGAGGAGGCCGGCTTTGAGCAGTATGAGATCAGCAACTTCGCCCGCGACGGCCATCGGTCGCGGCATAACAGCAGCTATTGGGCCGGGGTCCCCTACGTCGGAATCGGTCCTTCGGCACACTCGTACAACGGCACCACGCGGCGCTGGAACATCGCCAACAACGCACGCTATGTGAAGGCCATCGAGGAAGGCGCGCCCTATTGGACAGAGGAAACCCTGACCCGCACCGATCGCGTGAACGAGGCGTTGATGACCGGGCTTCGCACCGTGGAAGGAGTGGACCTGGCAACGCTCGGTCAGGACTTCCTCGAACTGTATCGGTCGTACATCGAGGCCCTTGTGTCGAAGGGGCATGGGCAACTCACGGGCACGCGCTTAGCTTTGACAAAAGCAGGGCGACACTTTGCCGACCGCATCGCATCGGACCTGTTCCTCGATCCGCATGATAGCAGAGATCGCACATAAAGGTCGCACCTTCAAGGTGGACCTGGGAGCCCCCATCGACCTGGCGTTGCCCTTGCATGACGGGGCGGGGCAATTGCGTGCGTGGTGGATCGACCCGGTGACGATGGAGCCTGTCCGCAACGGGGATACAGTCTATGCGGTGAGGGAGGGGGCTCCGGTCAACTTCCGCACCATCCGCTTCAACCCGCACGGGCATGGCACCCATACGGAAAGCGTGGGCCACATTGCGCCGGAGGTCCATCCCGTCGGCGACCTGCTCAAGCGATATTTCTTCACGGCACAGCTGGTGAGCCTGATGCCCGAGCACCGGCGCGCGCCCGATGGCCGCACCGACCATGTGATCACACTTGAGCAACTGCGCAACGTGGTGAACGAACGACCCTGCGAGGCCCTTGTCATTCGTACCCTTCCCCAGGATGAGGGCGCAGCGCACAAGGATTGGAGCGGTACCAATCCCTGCTATCTCCAAAGCACCGCCTGTGCGTGGCTGAGAAGCATCGGGGTGAAGCACCTGCTGCTGGACCTGCCCAGCGTGGACCGGGAGGAGGACGGGGGGGTGCTGGCGGCCCATCATGCCTTCTGGGACCACCCGGGCACACTGGACCTCGAACGGACCATCACAGAGCTCATCCATGTGCCGCCGATCGCGAAGGATGGTGACTACATGCTGGAACTGCAGGTGCCCCGCATCATGAACGACGCCGCGCCCAGCCGGCCGGTGCTCTATGCACTGATGTGATGGACCTCGCCACGTTCCGTGCCCACTGCGCGCAGCTGAAGGGGTTCAGCGAGGACCTCCCCTTCGGTCCGGATGTGCTGGCCTTCCGCGTAGGTGGCAGGATCTTCGCCCTCATGGACGTGGACCTGTTCGAAAGCGTGAACCTGAAGTGTGATCCAGAACGGGCGGTGGAACTGCGGGAGCGTTACGCAGGCATCACGCCCGGATATCACATGAACAAACAGCATTGGAACACGGTACGCACCGACGGCAGCATCCCGCACCAGCTGCTCCTTGAGCTGGCGGACCACAGCCACGAGCTGGTGCATGCCTCCCTGCCGCGCAAACTCAGGGAACGCCTGGTGTGAGCCCGAACGGTCAACGCCGGTACCTTCGCAACACCATCCCAACACCATGCGCGACCCTGCACGCCGCATCCACTCCCTTCTGCTGGGCTACTTCCTGCGGGGCCTGCTGCTGCTGGTGCCCATCACCTTGATGATCTGGGCCATCTGGCAGAGCCTCGCCTTCCTTGACAGCATCATCAAGACCGACTTCCCGGGGCTCGGGCTCGTGATCCTGCTGGGCATCATCACGGCAGCCGGTTGGCTGGGCAGCACCTTCCTCTACCAACCCATCGCCGACCTTGGTGAGGACCTGCTGCAACGGATCCCCTTCCTGAAGACCCTGTACGGCGCGCTCAAGGACCTGGTGGAAGCGATCGTGGGCAACAAGCGCAAGTTCGACCGGCCGGTGCTTGTGCGGCTGGGGGGGCAGATGGATGTGGAGCGCATCGGTTTCATCACCCAGGACGACCTGGCACACCTGGGGATGGGTCCCGAAAAGGTGGCCGTGTACCTCCCCCATGCCTTCAACTGGAGCGGTAACCTCTACATCGTTCCGCGTGCCAACCTCAGCCCGGTCGATGCGAGCGCAGCCGATGTGATGAAGTTCGTGGTGAGCGGGGGTGTTTCACAGGTGGATGATGATGAGGCCTGACAGGCCTTTTCCGGCACGTCCCTTGCACCGATGACCGCCATGATGCTCCACTCCCTCCGTTCCATCCTGCTCGCGCTCATCACCGCACCGTCCGTCCATCCCCAGACCACCGTCACCTTGGGGTCCCACGGCTTCAGCGATGGGGTCCACCCCACCTTCGACTTCACCTTCGAGGGAACGGATGTGAAGTACGTGGAGGGATACTGGCGCGACGAACTGAAGAAGATCAGCCGGGATGTGACCAGCAGGAAGGAGGTCACCGGTGGCGGCGCCTTGATACCACAGGTGAGCCCGGATACGGTGCGTGTGCAGGTGAAGGCCGAGCAGCGCAAGGGTGCACAATTACTGACCGCCCACGTGGCGATCCTGACCACGCAGGGCTACCTCGGGCCTACCGGCGAGGCACGGGCGGTCGCAGCGGCCACGACCTTCGTACAGCAGCACTCCACCGCCCTTCGGCGGCAGCTGGTCCAGCAGGAGCTCGCAGATGCGGAGAAGGGCCTTGCCCGCCTGCGCTCGGAATTGAGCGCCCTGCAGCGTGAAAAGGAGCGTGCCGGGAGCAGCATCGAGAAGTGCGGACAGCGGGGAGCCGGTGCAGTAACGGAACAGGAGCGCACCAAGGCGGAGCTGGAAGAGCTGGACAAGCGCGTGGGGTCGAAGCGCAACGAGGTGACGGCCTCACCCAGCGAGGAGGGGACCAAGGAGCTCAATGTGTTGTTGAAGGAGCGAACGCGCATCCAGGAGAGGAACCGCAAAGCCATGGAACTCGAGCATGACATGAAAAAGAAGGTGGAGGACCTCTCGTTCACCATCAGGAAGAACACGGAGGACCAAGGCCGCAAACAGGAGGAGATCGCGCGGCAGGAAGTGCTGGTGACCTCCCTGCAGGAGAAGCTCACGGCGATACACTGAGCTATCTTGGCAGCCCAGCCGATCGCATGCAAGACCGCCGCAACGCCCTGTTGCTCCTGCACTTCGTGGTCTTCATCTGGGGCTTCACAGGCATCCTGGGCAAGCTCATTGAGCAAAGCACCCTGCACCTGGTCTACACCCGCACGGTCATCGGCATGATCGGCCTGGTATTGGCGGCATGGTGGATGAAACAGAGCATTTCATGGCGTACACCTGAGCTGAAGCAGTACTTCCTCACCGGTCTGCTCATCACCGGCCACTGGATCACCTTCTATGGCGCCATCAAGATCAGCACGGCAAGCCTCGCAGCGGCATGCCTGAGCACCAGCACCGTGTTCACCGCACTGTTGGAGCCGTTCTGGTTCAAGCGCAAGGTCAGGGCCTACGAAGTGGTGCTCGGTCTCGTGGTGATGGCTGCGCTCTTCCTGATCTTCGGGCTGGAGACCAGGCATCGCCTCGGGATCGCCGTAGCCACCCTCAGTGCGCTGCTGAGCGCCTGGTTCAACATCATCAACGCCAAGCTCATCCAGCGCGACAACGCCATCCGGATCGGGTTCTACGAGATGGGCACGGTGGTATTTGTCATCGGGCTGTGGCTCGCGTGGGAGGGCGACCTTCCCCCCCCGCTCTGGGCACTGCCCACCAGTGATATCATCTACCAGCTGCTGCTCGGCTTCGTATGCACCTCCTTCGCCTTCGTGGCAGGCATCGCGGTCATGCGCCAACTCTCACCGTTCACGGTCATGCTGACCGTCAACCTGGAGCCGGTGTACACCATCCTCGTTGCGTTGCTCATCTGGGGAGCCGAGGAAAAAATGACCGCCGGCTCCTATGTCGGCATCGCGCTCATCCTCGGCTCCCTGCTGGTCAATGGCTGGCTCCAGCGCAGGCGAAGCGCATTGCAGGTGGTGGAACCGGCACCGCTTACCCAGGGTTGATGATCTTCGCACCATGGACCGCATCAAGGGCCTCCTGATACTGCTGGCCTTCGGGCTGCTCGTCTTCCTGCTGACGCGCGCGCTCTACGGACCACCGGATAGCACCGGGCATGTGGAAGCGACCGTGCTGTTGGAGCGTGTGCGACCGGTGCTGAAGTTGGTGACCGTGGAGGGTGACCTCAGCGAGGTGATCACCTTCAGCGATGCCAACGCCGCATGGTTCGATTGGACCCGCGACCTGCCGTGGAACCGCAAACAAGCGATGCTGCTGGTGAAAGCGCGCGCCTCGGTGGGTTACGACCTGGAAGGGCTTGGATTGGAATTCGACGACGCCTCACGCACCGTCCGCTTTACGGGCATGGGCAAGGCAAGGCTCCTATCCTTGGAGCACGATGTCAGGTATTACGACCTGACGGAGGGCGCCTTCAATAACTTCAGCACCAACGACCATACCCGGATGAACGCCCAGGCCAAGGAGCGTATCATGGCGAAGCTCCCGGAGAGCGGCCTGTTCGAGAAGGCAGAGGAACAACGGGGCGAGTTCCTGGTGATCCTGAAAGCGGTGGTGGAGAATGCGGGATGGACCTTTGTAGAAGGGAACGGTCCAAGTGGGGCCGATGTCCCCGTGAAGGACTGAACCAAGCCTCCCACCCGGGTGTTCCCCGGTATCTTCGCTGCGGCAAACCCTGCGGCCACCGGCTCATGTCCTCCTCCCTCCTCGCTCCCTGGCAGTATTGTCCCAGCCTCACCCACTACGAACGCTGGAAGACCCGTGCGGTGCGCATCGGCGATATCGGCATCGGTGGGCACAACCCCATCCGGGTGCAGAGCATGACCACCACGGATACGATGGACACCGCGGCCACCGTGGCCCAGAGCATCCGCATGATCGAGGCCGGCTGTGAGCTGGTACGCATCACCGCCCCCAGCAAGAAGGACGCGGAGAACCTGGCCGAGATCAAGAAGCAG
>CAZLGY010000081.1:12503-13157 GCA_964559165.1 uncultured Chryseobacterium sp. | reverse complement strand
AGCAGCACACCATCCGTGAAGCTCTCGAACTCCATGGTGGCCTTGTCGGTCTCGATCTCGGCGAGCACTTCGCCGCTCTTCACCTTGTCACCCACCTTCTTGTGCCACGCGCTCACCACCCCTTCGGTCATGGTGTCGCTCAACTTCGGCATGCGTACGATCTCGGCCATCTGCTTGGTCGTTATCCGGTGTGCGCATCAGCCGCTCTGGCTGTGACAACACCGGTGGGTTCAGTCCATGATGAAGGGATAGTCCTTCTGGTGGTAAACGTCGTTGTAGAGCTCTTCCGCGGTGGCCATGGGGCTCTCTTCGGCGAACTTGACAGACTCCTCCACCTCCTTGCGCACCGCATCGTCCAACGCTTCCAGTTCAGCCTCGGTGGCCCATTTGTTCTTCAACAAGGTCTCACGCACCTGTTCTATGGGGTCCTGGCGCTTGTACTCCTCCACTTCCTCCTTGGTGCGGTACTTCTGGGGGTCGCTCATGCTGTGCCCCTTGTAGCGGTAGGTGCGGATATCGAGCAGGATGGGCCCGTTGCCAGCGCGTACATGCTCACAGGCCTTGGCGATGGCCTCGTGCACCGCCTCACAGCTCATGCCGTTCACGGCCAGGCCGGGCATGTCGTAGCTCTCGCCCAGGGTGCTCAGGTCGTGC
>CAZLGY010000081.1:0-12493 GCA_964559165.1 uncultured Chryseobacterium sp. | reverse complement strand
ACGTTGCTGGTGCGTTCCACGCTGGTGCCCATGGCGTAGTTGTTGTTCTCGATGATGAAGATCACCGGGAGCTTCCACGTCATGGCCATGTTGAAGGTCTCGTGCAGCATGCCCTGGCGCGCCGCCCCGTCACCGAACATGCAGAGGGTGGCGTGGTCCTCACCACGGTATTTGTCGGCGAACGCGATCCCTGCGCCCAGACCGATCTGCCCGCCCACGATGCCGTGCCCGCCGAACAGGTTGCGCTCCTTGTCGAAATAGTGCATGCTGCCACCCTTGCCCTTGCTGGTGCCGGTAAGCTTGCCATAGAGCTCGGCCATCACATTCCTTGGCGATACCCCGAGCACCAGCGGGTGGCAGTGGTCGCGGTAGCCGGTGATGATGCGGTCGGAGGGCCGGATCGCGGTGACCATGCCGGCCAGCACCGCCTCCTGGCCGATGTAGAGGTGGCAGAACCCGCCGAACTTCTGCATGGTGTAAAGCTGTCCGCACTTCTCCTCGAAGCGGCGCATCATCACCATGTCCTTGAACCAGCGATGGTAGGTGGCCTTGTCGAAGGGGCTGGCCTTTGCGGACGACTTCTTCGCGGGTACGGTCTTGCTGCTCATGCGGGGCGCTTGCGTGGAGGGGCAAATATAGCCTTGGAGGGCCGCGCTGGAGGCGTTCGCCATGCCTCTCACCGTGAGGTCAGGAGCCCAGGAAGGAAGCATCGAAGGAGAGCGGCAGCAGGTCGCCGGCACGTTCCAGTTCGATCACACGGCCGTTGCTCGAGGCCAGCAGGAGCCGGATGGGTGCACCCTGCCTGTGCTCCTGCTCCAGCAATGCCTGCCGACAGATGCCGCATGGTGATACAGGGCGGTCGGGCGGTGCCGAAGGTACCACGATGGCCATTTCAACCACGATGGCCGTGGGGTCCAGGGACAGGGCCGCATGCAGGGCCGTGCGCTCGGCGCAGATGCCTGCCGGGAACGAGGCGTTCTCCTGGTTGTTGCCTGTCACCACCACACCATTGGATTGCAACAGGGCGGCACCCACCAGGAACCGTGAATACGGGGCATAGGCGCGGCCGGCCGCCATGGTGGCCTGTTCCAGCAGGTGCCGCTGTGCCCCGTTCAGCGCGTCCGGTGCGGGATGCTCCCTGTAACGGATGGTAAGGGCGTGCTCGTCGCTCATGTGCCGTGCCCGCGAAGGTAGCGACCTGCGGACCGACCGGATCACCATCCGTCGCGGTACATGACCGCTGCTGTGCCCGTGTGCCGCTCCCCTCGGCGGTGCGCAGTAATTTCGGCCGGTGCCGAGCGTGCTGGATACCCCCATCGAGTTCCTCAAGGGCGTGGGTCCCTTGCGGGGTGATCTGCTGCGCAAGGAACTGGGCATCGATACATACGGCGACCTGCTCCAGCATTTCCCGTTCCGCTACATCGACCGCAGCGTTTTCCATCGGATCGATGCCATCACCGAAGAGCAGAACCAGGTGCAGTTACGCGGTGTGCTGGGACCGCTCCGTACCGTGGGCGAGAAACAGGGCAAGCGGTTGGTGGCCACCCTCAGCGACAGCACTGGTCGCATCGATCTGGTGTGGTTCAAGGGGGTCAAGTGGTTGCAACAGGCGCTGAAGCCCGGTCAGGAATATGTGGTCTTTGGCAAGCCAGCACTCTACAAGGGCCAGTTCAACCTGCCGCACCCGGAGCTGGAACTGGCTGCCACGTGGGACAGTGGCGTGGAGGCAAACCTGCAGCCGGTGTACAGCACCACCGAGAAGCTCAATACCCGCGGCCTCACCAGCCGCGCTCTCTGGAAGCTTCAGAAGACACTTCTCCCTTCGCTGCCGGGACTGCTTCCCGAGACCCTCAGCAAGGAGCTGCTTGAAATGCTCGGTGGCATCGGACGTGAAGAGGCCATCCGCCAGGTGCACGCGCCACAGGACCAGCAACGCCTGGACCTGGCCACGCGACGGCTGAAATTCGAGGAGCTCTTTTTCATCCAATTGCAACTGCTGAAGCAGAAACTGCTGCTGCAACAGAGCCTGCGTGGCAACGTATTCGCACAGGTGGGGGACCATTTCAACACCTTTTATCAGCAGCACCTGCCCTTTCCGCTCACCGGCGCGCAGAAGCGGGTGGTGAAGGAGATCCGCAAGGACATGGGCACCGGCCGGCAGATGAACCGCCTGGTGCAGGGTGATGTGGGCAGCGGCAAGACATTGGTGGGGCTGCTTTCCATGCTCATCGCGCTGGACAACGGGTTCCAGAGCGCGTTGATGGCACCCACGGAGATCCTCGCCCAGCAGCATTTCAACACCATCAGCCGCTTCCTTGAAGGCATGCCCGTGGTGGTGCGCCTTCTGACCGGCAATACGCGCACCGCTGAGCGCCGCAGCATACTCACGGCGTTGCAGCATGGTGAGGTGCACATCATCGTGGGGACCCATGCCCTGCTGGAGGACCGTGTGCAGTTCCAGCGCCTTGGACTGGTGGTGATCGATGAGCAGCACCGCTTCGGGGTGGCGCAACGCGCGCGCCTTTGGGGGAAGGCCGCCGTGCCGCCGCACGTGCTGGTGATGACCGCAACGCCCATCCCACGCACGCTGGCCATGACCCTCTATGGCGATCTGGATACGAGCGTGATCGATGAACTGCCGCCGGGCCGCAAGCCCATCCGCACGGTGCACCGCTACGACCATGCGCGCAACGCTGTGTTCGGTTTCATGGAGGAGGAGATCGCAAAGGGCCGCCAGGTCTACGTGGTCTATCCGCTCATCGAGGAGGGGGACCCGGAGAAGATGCGCGGCGTGGAGCTCAAGGACCTCACCGATGGGTTCGAGAGTATCACGCGGCGCTTCCCCCTGCCCGAGTACGCTGTGAGCATGGTGCACGGCCGCATGGACCAGTCCACCAAGGACTACGAGATGGCGCGTTTCAAGAAGGGTGAGACCAACATTCTTGTGGCAACGACTGTGATCGAAGTGGGAGTGGATGTGCCCAATGCCAGTGTGATGGTGATCGAGAACGCGGAACGCTTCGGCCTGTCACAGTTGCACCAGTTGCGCGGTCGAGTTGGACGCGGAGCCGAACAAAGCTTTTGTATCCTGATGACCGGTGACAAGTTGGGGAACGATGCCCGCGCGCGCATCGAGACCATGGTGCGCACCAACGATGGTTTCGAGATCGCAGAGACGGACCTCCGGTTGCGCGGTCCCGGTGACCTGATGGGCACCCAGCAGAGCGGCCTGCCCGAGATGCACATCGCCGACCTGGTGCAGGATGCAGCGCTCCTGCAACAGGCGCGTCAGGTGGCCATGCGCATCCTGGATGTGGATCCCGGGCTGGCGGAGCCGCGCCATGCGCCCATCGCGGTGGCGCTCAACGAGCAGTTGAGCGGCAAACCGCTGTGGGGGCGGATCAGTTAGGTGTTGAGCGCAGCGCGCCGTCGCACCTCATCCGGTGTAAGCACATGCCGCAAGGCACCTGCGGCGATGAGCACCTGCGCAGCACCATAGGTGAGCATCACGCTCCATGCGGCATGGTCCAGCGGCCGCACGAACCGGTTGATGGCGAGCAGGCTGTCCGATGCGATGAACAGGACGGCTCCGACGAATACCATCCAAAAGCTCTGCGGATAGGTGCGCCCGTGGCGGAGCGCTGCCAGGACGCCCATGGAACAGATGGCCAACGCATAGAGGCCGACCGCGGGGCGCAACGCATCATCGACCCTTGGGACCAGTTCCAGCGCGAAGATCAATGCGTAGGCTGCGATGCCCATCGCGAGTAGCACACCCATCAACAACCCTTGTCCCCCGCCGCCTTGCAACACATGATCACCGAAAGCCAGTGTGTAGCAGAGCTGGGCCAGGAAGAAGGCCCCAAGGCCGATCAGGAAATTGAACTCATCCAGATGCTGTACCATCAGGGCCACATCCCCGAGCAGGCTGAAGAACAGCCCGGCTTGGATCAATAGCGTGAACCGGTCGCCTATGCGGCGGCTGTTGAAGAAGAACCAGCTGCCCAGCACCACCATCAGGAGCGGTTTGCAGCCGTAGACCATCCACCGCAGGCCGCTCATTTCACCTGCAATGGTGCCGGCCAGCAACAGGATGTAAAGACCGAGGTTCAGGAGGAGGCTTTTGCGGGGGTCCATGGTGGTGCAAAGTTGATCGTGGTCGGTTAAGCCATCATTCCTTTTGAGGTGCTTTCCGGGCGGCGCGTGCATGCCATGAACAGGTGCACCCCGCTGAATACGGCCGATCCGAGCAAGAGGGGGGTGGCATAGGGCACCTGCCACATCACAGCCACGGGAACGGTCAGTGCGGTGAATGCAGCGATACGCATCAGCTCCGGCCAAATCGCCCAGCGCTTGCCTTCCAGCAGCAGGCCCAGGTCCATCACCCACAGCACGATCACCCCGGCGAGCATCGCGCTGCGCAGGCTGCCGAGGTCACCTTGCCGGAACAGGAAGAGCGTGGTGGTGGCGAGGAGCAGGATGAACTGTGCCACCACATAGACCGATGTGCGGCGGACTATCTGCGTATCGAACTTGCGGTAGGTGCTGCGGTCTTTCGACACCGGTCCCTGGTATCCCCCCAGTTCGGCCGGCAACCAACCCGGAGGCTTCAGGAAGAGGCGAATGCGATCGCTCCAACGTGGTGTGCGTGCGGCCCAGCGCAACAGATCGCTCCAGTAGTGGAAATTGGCGTGTACCGGATCCCATGAAGCGAGCGGTGTGGTGATGCCATACACGGGTGCCTCCTCCTCCTGCTGGAAGGTGCCGAAGAGCTTGTCCCATATGATGAGCGTGCCGGCGTGGTTGCGGTCGATGTATTTGGGGTCGCTGCCATGGTGTACGCGGTGGTGGCTGGGGGTGTTGAGGATGTGCTCCAGCGGCCCCAAACGGCCCAGCGCCTCGGTATGGATCCAGAACTGGTACAGGGTGACGAAGGCGGCCACGGTGACGATGGTGACGGGGTCCACACCGAGGATGGCGATGGGGATGTAGAACCAGAAACTGAACAGCCCCTGCCACCAGCTCTGGCGGAGCGCAACGCTCAGGTTGTAATCTTCGCTCTGGTGGTGCACGATGTGCGCGGCCCACAGGAAGTTCACCTGGTGGCTGAGGCGATGGAACCAGTAGTAAAGCAGGTCCACGAGGAGGAAGGTGACCACCACGGTGAGCGCGCTGGCCGGCAGGGTGAAGAGCCGCAGGTGCTCGTAGCTCCAGACGTAGATGGCGAAGATGACGGTCTTGCTGAAGGCGCCCACCACCTGGCTGCCGATACCGCAGCTGATGTTCGTCACGAAGTCCTTGAAGCGGTACACGATGCGTCCGCTCCAGATGCTCCATGCCAGCTCGAGGCCCATCAGCAGGAAGAAAAGGGGGATGGAGAGGGCAATGTAGTCCATGACGACCATGCGAAGCTACTGCGCAGGTTGTGTGCGTATCGTGCTGCGTTCGGGTGCGGTATCTTCGCCGCTCCTTCAGCATAACCTATGCGCATCTCCTGGAACTGGCTCCTTCAGTACGCCGATGCCGGCCTTACTCCCCAGCAGGCAGCCGCCATCCTTACCAGTACCGGGCTTGAGTGCGAGAGCGTGGAACTGCATGAGCCCATCAAGGGGATGTTGGAAGGCGTTGTGGTGGGCCGGGTGGTGGAGTGCCGCAAGCACCCCGATGCGGACCGCCTCAGCGTTACGATGGTGGACCTGGGCAGCGGCGAGCCTGTGCAGATCGTATGCGGTGCCCCCAACGTGGCGGCCGGGCAAAAGGTGTTGGTGGCCACCGTGGGTGCCAACCTGTGCATGACCGACGGTACATGCATCATCATCAAGAGGAGCAAGATCCGCGGCCAGGAGAGCAACGGCATGATCTGCGCCGAGGACGAACTGGGACTGGGCCAAAGCCATGATGGCATCCTCGTGCTGGACCCATCGGCTGTTGTCGGCACTCCGGCAGCCGAACAGCTTGGCCTGAAAAGCGACCATGTACTGGAGATCGGCCTGACCCCCAACCGGACCGATGCGATGGGCCATGTGGGCGTGGCGCGCGATCTGCTCGCAGCCTTGAAGCATCGCCTCGGATCGAGCCATGCCTTGCGCCTTCCGGATGTGTCGGCTTTTGCACAGGATGATGACGTGCGGACCGTGGCCGTGGAGGTACGGGATGCGCAGGCCTGCCCGCGCTATGCAGGCCTGACGCTCACCCAGGTGAAAGTGGGTCCATCACCCGAGTGGTTGCAACAGCGCTTGACGGCCATCGGCCTGAAACCGATCAACAACGTGGTGGACGTGACCAACTTCGTGCAGCACGAATTGGGCCAACCGCTGCACGCCTTTGATGCGGACCAGTTGGATGGAGACCGCATCGTGGTTCGGATGGCGCAGCCCGGGGAACGCTTCGTTACGCTGGACGGCAAGGAGCGCACCCTTGATGCCACCGATCTCGTGGTCGCAGATGCCGCTCGGCCTGCCTGCATCGCTGGTGTGTTCGGTGGGGCGGCGAGCGGCGTGAGCGAAGGCACCACGACGGTGTTCCTGGAGAGTGCCTGCTTCGATGCCTCGCAGGTGCGCCGCACCGCCCGCCGTCATGGTCTCAACACCGATGCCTCCTTCCGCTTCGAGCGCGGGGTGGATCCGGAGATCACCATTTATGCCTTGATGCGCGCAGCCTTGCTGTTGAAGGAGGTCGCTGGTGCTCGGATCAGTTCTCCGGTCACCGACAACGACCATACGTCCAGGCATCGTGCAGAGGTCCATCTCACCTTCGCCGAGCTCAAGCGTGTATCGGGCCTTGACATCGCACATGACGAGGTGCTCCGCCTGCTGGAGTCGCTGGACTTCCGCGTGCGGGAGCGGAACAGCCAGGGCCTGCATGTGCAGGTTCCTGCCTACCGTGTGGATGTGAAGCGGCCCATCGATGTGGTGGAGGAGGTGCTGCGCATCCACGGCTATGACCACATCCCGCTCCCCAGGCACCTTGCGTTGCCGGCTGTGCTGAATGAGCGCTTCACGCTGGAGCAACTGCGTGAAGGCAGTGGTGCTCACTTTGCTGCGCGCGGGTTCCGCGAGATCATGACCCCCTCCCTCGTGAGCGGTGAGCGCAGTGTGAAGCTTGGAACGGTCCGTGCAGATGAGCTGGTGGCACTGGCCAACCCGCTTAGCGCAGAGCTGGATGTGCTGCGCCCCACGATGCTGTTCGGCATGCTGCAGTCCATGGCCTACAACATCAACCGGCAGCAGCGTGATCTGCGCTTTTTCGAACGGGGCCGAACCTACCGCAACGTGGAGGCCGGCACGCAAGAACGTGATGTGTTGGCGTTGGGCATGACCGGTGCGCGCTGGAAGGAGGGTTGGCGGAGCGCCAACGGCAAAGCGACGCTCCATGATCTGAAGGAGGAACTGGAAGCACTGCTGGACCGTCTTGGCCTTCTGGCGCATACGGTCTGGAAGCCCACGGCACATGCAGCGTTGGAGCAGGCCCATGAGGTGCTGGTGAACGGTCGCGCTGTCGCCATCATCGGTACGGTGCTGGCCAGGCTGTTGAAAGCGCATGATCTGGGCCAGGAGGTGCACTTCCTTGAATGCGATGAGGCGGCCCTCCTGGAATTGTGCCGTGCAGGGCGGGAGGGCCATACCGAGGTGCCGCGCTTCCCCGCTGTGCGCCGTGACCTGAGCCTGCTCATCGGACAGGAACTCCGTTATGAACAGCTGCTGAAGGCAGCGCACCAAGCCGAGCGGAAGTTGCTGAAGGAAGTGGGGCTCTTCGACGTCTACCAGGGAGACAAGTTGCCTCCCGGCAAGAAGAGCTATGCCATGAGCTTTGTGCTCCAGGACAGCGAGAAGACGTTGACGGACGAACAGGTGGACAAGGCCATGGGCCGGATCCGCCAGGCGTTGGAGAAGGAGTTCGGCGCCACCCTCAGGGGCTAACGCATCCGCCAGCGCTCCACGGTGGCGATGGCCGCCGCGCGGTCTTTCACAGCGACCAGCTCCGCTGAGTCTTCCGGGTCGTAGTTCAGCAGCCAGCTTACCAGGATGTCCCGTGCTGCTCCCGGCAGTTCTCGGATGTCGTCAACATCCACGGTGCGCAAGGCAGGGTCCACGGGCACTGCGATGAGCTTGTCGTCGCGCTCGCCGGCGTCGAGCAGCTCAATGATGCCGATGGGTTCCACGGGTATCACCGTGCCGCTGGGCAGGGCACCGCAGAGTACGAACACGTCCACGGCATCGCCATCGCCTCCATCCTCCTTGTTCATGCGGGTGCCGGGAATAAAGCCGTAGTTGGCCGGATAGGGCAGGAAGCGGATCAGGCGGGGCAGACCGTTGCGCAGGTCGATGGGAAAGGTGTTCGTGGCCGGGTCGTACTGCCGCTTCTCCGCGCTGCCCGCGGGGATCTCGATGATCGCGTTCAGGACACCGGGTTCCGGCCAGGTGGGGAGGTGCGCCAGATCGTTCATGGGTGTGTGCCCCGGCTCCATGGTGCATGCGGGCAGGACCAGCAGCGGTCCCAACGGAAGCCATCGCACGCCGCCAAGCTACATCAAGGCAGGCGGTAGGTCAGGCTCACGACGCAGCCATATCCATTGGTCCTGCGTTCCAGGCCGTATCCGTTGAAGGTGTCCAGTAGCGTACCACCCACCAAAGGTTCCAGCCCCACGCTCCAGGCGGCGTTCCATCGGTATCGCACATAGGCCCGTGCCTGGTAGCCCAGCACCACCTCACGGAACGCCACCTCACGGAAAGGTGCGCGGCCATCGTCGCCAGGGCTTGGCAGCTCGCCACGGCGGCCCGAGAGCAGGCCCACGGTGGGACCGCCGCGCAGGCCGAGCGTCCAGCGTGCCTGCGTTACATGCAGATCGATAAGCGGGGTCACTTCCACATAGCCGGACCGCACTGTTACCGTGCGCGCTTCGCGCAAGCGTTCGGTCACCGTTGTCGTGTCCGCCCGGCGCTGGAGGATGTTCAAGGTGCCGGGAACGCTGATGCCCGCATAGCTCATGGAGTCCGTGCCCTCGAACAGGGTGTCCGTGATGAGGAGGAACGTTGTATCAACAGGAACGAGCGTCCAGTATGGTCTGATCGTGGTGCGCGTGCGGTCCAGTGCGGTCACATCAACCTGTTCGGACCAGGTTCCGTGCGAGATGCCGGCGCCGAGGCTCAGGTTGCGTCCTGTATGCATCGCCTCAAGGCCGAGGATCGGTCCGTGTTGCCCGATGATGCGCAGTTCATCCGGCTGAACGGCCGCGCCGCTGTACTTGGCGTTGGTGCTGCGCAGACCGGCCAATGCGCTGATCTCCCATGGAGAACGGATGGTCGGACCCTGCAAGGGGAGGGGAGCCGGTGGAACGCTGGCCACGCTGTCGTTCCCGCTGTATGAACTATCGGGAGGGGCCGTGGGGAAAATGTTGCAGGCGAGACCCCGTGTTGTATCAACGACCGTCGGCGTGGTCGTGTTGGAGGATCTCCAGTTGAAGGTCGGTTGATCACTGGTGCCAGTGGGCTGCACCGGGATAGGGGTCGTATCTAAGCCATGCGGGGTTGTAGCTCCCGCTTCCCCGGGGCTGCTCATAGGAGGTGTGTATCCCGTTTCGAACGGCTTGTCCTCGTTGTTCAAGCCATCGTTGGATGTTCCCCCGGAAGCGGGGCTCACTGGTCGTTTGGGGTTCAGGGTGGTAGCTGCAATGGTGGGGTCAGCCTTTTCCCCTTGAACGGCGATCGTTTTCCCCGGTGCCGCGGGCTTGGAGCTGTTATACGCCGCCATTCGGGAGTTCGCTGCTCGGGCATATGCAGGCGCCGCAGCCAATGATCCGCTGGCGGGTTTGTTGTTGGAAGGAACGGTATCGGGTGGTGCAGCCGTGCCCATGGAAACGCTGGGCGTGGAGGTGTGCTGCCCCGTATCGGACGTTGCGTTGGCCAGCGTGCCATCGTTCTTTTCAAACCCTTGAACGGTTCCGGACGATGGTGTTCCCGGGTAGGGTGTATCAGCCGTCGCGCTTGGTGGTGCAGAGGTGTCCCGTGCGCCGCTCAGCCACCACGCGGCACTGCCTGCCAGTAATAGCAGCCCGAGCGCCCAAGGCCAGATCCGCACACCGTGGCGTTGCCGGCGGGTCAGCAGGACCTGTGCCTGCTGCCAGTCGCTTTCCTGGAACGGGAAGCTCCGCTCTTCCAGTTTGCGCCGGGCCAGTTCGTCGAAATCGTTCCCCCTGTTCATTTCAGTTCGGTCTTGAGGCTTCGTCCAGCGAGTTGGCCGATGGCTTGTTGAAGCACCTGCCGCGCATGCGAAACGTGCCATTTCGAGGTGCCTTCACTGATCCCGAGCAGATCGGCGATCTCCGCATGCGCATAGCCGTCGATGGCGAAGAGGTTGAACACTTTGCGCGACATCATGGGTACCTGATCGAGCAGCGCTGCGAAGGCATCGGCCTCCATGTGCCGCAGGTAGTCGTTCACCTCCGCCTGTATGCTGGTGTCCAGATGCACGTCCAGTGTTTCCTGCGTTCTACGGTGGCTCTCCTTGCGGTATTCGTCGATCACGGTGTTGATCAGGATGCGGCGCACCCAGAGCTCGAAGGGTACCTCGGGGCGCCGCTTGTCGATGTTCGTAAGCACCTTCAGGAAGCCTTGGTTCATGCGTGCCACGGCGTCCTGTCGGTTGCGCTCATAGCGGCTGCAAACGGACATCATCAACCCGTACAGTGCTTTGTACAGTTCGTGCTGCGCCCTGGGTTCGCCCCGTCCGCATCGGGCTATGAGATCGTCACCGATCATTGGCCGCAAGTGCAACGGGCGCCCACGATCGGTGGGCGCCCGTCCTCATGGTACGCGGTCTCAGTCCTTCACAAAGCGGATGCTCCGCACGTTGCCGCCCTGTTCCATGCGCAGCAAGTACAGGCCGGCGGGTAGTTCTTCGGTGGATACCTGGATCCGGTTGTCGCCATACGCGAAACCCGCTCTGGTGCTCCGCAGAACGCGTCCGTTCACATCCACCACTTGCAGCACGAATGCACCTTTTGCAGTGGAACGGAAGTTCAGGTTGAGCTGATCGCTGACGGGGTTCGGCCAGGTCATCGCATCCATCATACCGACCTCCTCGCTCACATCCGTGCTGACCTGGTCACGCACACGGATCGTGAACCCGGACCGCAGCGATCCCGGACGGCCATCGATGACCATACCGCTGTAGAAGCCGCTATCGTCAACGCTAACGTCATCGCAGTGTACGCTGGTGCATCCTGCGCCATCGGTGATGGTGAGGCAGAGCTGGTAGGGTCCGCCGTTGGCATACACGTGGGTGGGGAATGCCTCGGTGCTGCTGGTCCCATCACCGAAGGTCCACAGGAATTGGAAGGGGCTGGTGCCACTGCTCAAGTTCCAGACCCATACTTCATTCGGTACGGGGAGGCTGTCCTGGTCATAGGCCTGGATCACCCAGAAGCCGGCCTGGCACTGGGTGTTGTTGAAGGGGATGCACTCGCAGTTCGCGTTCCATATACCTCCGGTTCCATTGCCGGGGTCCCCACAGGGAGCGCCGGGTCCGTTGGGTCCGTTGGGTACGCCCAGGCAGTCAAGGGACGGGTTTGCTCCGCTTGTCACGTTACCGTTGATGTCCACCACAAGGGTGTCACACATGCTGCTGCTGCAGCCATTGGCGTCCGCGATGATCAGGCATAGGCCGTATGCTCCCCAGGAATTGAACGTGAAGGTGGGCTCCGCCAAATTGCTCGAAGTCCCGTCAGGAAGAAACCATGAGTAGACGAACGGAGCCTGCCCGCTGCTTGTGTTGGTGATCTGTATCTGCCATGGAGCCACTTGCTGAAAGGTGAATGAAGCCTCGCAGCCCGTTGGGTCATCGACCACGCACATGCAGTCGGTGCTCCAGGTGCCTGTCGCACCTGCCGGGCTGGTGCACGGGGTGCCGGGCATGTTGGGTCCATTGGGTACCTGCAGGCAGTCAAAGACAGGTCCGCCACAGTTCATTACGATCGTGGTGCCTGTTGTTGAACTCGTATCCACCTGGTATTGGCCGATCCCTGTGATCAGACCGCCGTTGCATGGAGTGGTTGCAATGAAACCTCCACCCGGAGAGGTCATGGTGACCACGGTATCAAAGGCACAGTTGGCATCCACGTCGATGACCAGCGAGAAGTTGGGCAGGGTGCCGTTCATCGGTATGATGGTCACCTGGCTGTTCGGCATGCATCCGGTGATGTATCCGTTGATGTACACCACATATGGCGGAAGGGGCTGCGCGAGCGCTGCGAGCGACGGAATGAGCAACAAGGCCAGCGTAAATGAGCGGATGGAGTTCTTCATGGTGTGCGGTCGTTGGGTCGAAGGTCGTGTTTCATATGCTATCACGTCAAAAACCTGCTCCGGGTTGGGTGTCTCCTGAATTTCTCCCAAGGGTCACAACGCAGCCGGTGAACCCCGTCGCCCCATCTGCGATAGTGGGCATTCTGGCAACCGCTTCAGAGCAACCCGTCGATCACCCCATCCTCCGCCTC
>CAZLGY010000080.1:4560-13208 GCA_964559165.1 uncultured Chryseobacterium sp. | reverse complement strand
GGAGGCTGTTGAGCTGTGCGATGGGCCGCGCGCCCATGGTGAAGATATCGCGGTTGATGCCTCCCACGCCGGTGGCCGCACCCTGGTAGGGCTCAATGGCACTGGGGTGGTTGTGGCTCTCGATCTTGAAGGCACAGGCCCATCCATCGCCGATGTCCACCAGGCCGGCGTTCTCCTGTCCGGCCTCGGCCAACAGTTTCGGCCCGCTGCGGGGCAGCGTCTTCAATTGCGTAATGGAGTTCTTGTACGAGCAGTGCTCGCTCCACATGGCGCTGAAGATGCTGAGCTCGGTGAAGTTGGGCTGTCGGCCGAGGATCTCCTGGATGCGGTCGAACTCCTCGGACAGCAGTCCAAGCTTGCGGGCGGTGTCCACGCCGGCGGGCGCGGTGTCGGGGTTGGCGGTGGTGGTGGACATGGCAGGTGGCGCAAAGGTACCGTCCAGAGGTTGCACTGCCACCGCGCATCGAAGCCACCTTGGGCGCTCTACCTTGGCACCATGGCAGGCATGGTCCTGGCCGCGGGTTACGCGGCGCTCATACTCTTCTTGCTTCGGCGCTGGTCCGGCGTGCTGGTGGATGGACCCGGCTTCCAACGGCTGGCGATGCTGTTCCTTTTGAAACTGGCTGCCGCCACCCTGCTGTGGGTCATCTATACGCGGATCTATCCGGACCGTTCGACGGCTGACCTGTTCAAATACTTCGATGATGGCATGGTGATGTACGGGGCACTTCCAAGCTCCCCGGGCGACTATTTGCGGATGGTATGCGCGGTGGGTAACGATGCCCCCTATTTCGATGCGCATTACTACACCGTGATGAACAACTGGTACCGTGCGTTCGAGACCGGTTTTTACAACGACGCCCACACGATGATCCGGTACAATGCGGTGCTCGGCCTCCTTTCCTTCGGACATTTCCCGGTGCATCTGGTGCTATCCGCCGGGGTGGCGATCTGGGGCAGTGTGCTCCTGTACATGGCCATGCTGCGGCTGGCACCGCACGGAGGTGCCTTCCTGCTGATCGCCGTGTTCCTTGTTCCCACCCTGGTCCTTTGGCCGAGCGGCCCGTTGAAGGAGAACCTGCTTGTGGCGGGCATGGGGGCGTTCCTATGGGGCCTTGTACCGGGAGGAAAACCGGCCGCCGCGCAGCGGGCGGCCGCATTGTTCGTCGGTGTCACATTGATGCTCCTGGTGAAGAGCTATGTGTTGCTCTGCCTGCTGCCCGGCGCGATGGGGTGGGCACTGTCCCATGGTCGGCAACAGAACGCCTGGAGTTGGCATTCCATGACGCATGGCGTGCTGCTCATCGCCTTGCTGGTGCTGGGTCAAAGCCCGAACCTGAATGCGCCGGAGCTTCTTGCCCGCCAGCAGCAGGATTTCGTGAACATGGCACGGTCCGTGCAAGCGGGCAGCCTGGTTGAACTCCCACGACTGGATGGCACGTGGCACGCCCTGCTGCTGAACGCGCCCCATGCACTGTACATGAGCTTCCTGTCCCCGGTGGCCATGTTCGGTCATGGTCCGCTGGGCACGTTGGCTTCGGTGGAAGGCATCGCCGTGTGGGTGCTGGCCATCTTCGTGGTGATCCATCTACCAAAGGGTCGGGTGGATGTGGCCTTATTGCTTTGGTGCCTCTCCTTCCTTCTGCTGCTCGGGTTGCTGATCGGATGGACCACACCGGTCGTGGGCGCGTTGGTCCGTTACCGGCTGCCACTGCTACCCTTCCTGGTGCTCGCAGCCCTTGCGGTCCGTGCACCCGATCGCCCCATGGACCGCGCAAACACATGACAAACAGCATCCTGTACGCACCCATTACCATGGCCCTTGTGCTCTTCAGCCAGGGATGTGCCTACCAACATGAACAGGCGGATGTGGTCATCCACAATGGTACCATCCACGTCTTGGATGAGGCGGATAGCAGGCACCAGGCCATCGCGGTCCGGGATGGCCGGATCGTGGAGGTGGGTGCCGAGCGGCAGATCATGAACAAATACAAGGCCGCGAACCTGGTGGACCTCGGCGGCGCGCATGCGTATCCGGGTTTCATAGACGGGCATTGCCATTTCCTGGGCTACGGATTGAACGCGCTGAAAGCCGACCTGACCGGATGCCGGAACTGGGAAGAGGTCCTCCTCCGCACCCAGGCCCATGCCAGCGGTCAACCGGGGGCGACGTGGGTGCTGGGCCGTGGCTGGGACCAGAACCTCTGGGAAGACCGTACCATGCCGGACAACATCCGGTTGAATGAACTGTTCCCGGACCGGCCTGTCCTGCTTCAACGCGTGGACGGGCATGCGGCCGTTGTGAATGATGCGGCCATGCGAGCGGTCGGTTTCGACCCCTTGATAGCGATCGAGGGTGGTATCGCCGAACTGCGCGATGGAAGGCCCACAGGACTTCTATTGGACAATGCCGTGGCAGTGTTCCAGCACATCTTCGACCAGGCGGATGAGGGTACCAAGCGCAAAGCACTGCTGAAGGCGCAGGCCGATTGCCTGCGCGCAGGCCTCACCATGGTGGTGGACGCTGGGCTCGATACCGGAAGCATCGCGTTGATCCGGACGCTTCAACGGACCGGAGAGCTGAAGATCAGGGTCTATGCCATGGTGACCGATGCCCCGGCCAATCTCGCACACTTCGCACGCATCGGCCCCATTGATGATGAACGAGTCCAGGTGCGCAGTGTGAAAGTCTACGCCGATGGAGCGTTGGGATCCCGCGGAGCCCTGCTGAAGGCGCCTTACAGCGACAAGCACGGCCACCACGGTCTGCAGTTAGCGGATCGCGGACACTTCGCCGAGGTCGCAGCATGGTGCATGGAACATGGCTTCCAAATGAACACCCATTGCATCGGCGACAGTGCCAACAAGCTGCTGTTGGATGTGTATGGCGAGGTGTTAGGCGGCACCAACGATCTGCGCTGGCGCATCGAGCACGCCCAAGTGGTATCCCCCCAGGACCGTCCGCTCTTCGCCCGGTACAGCATCATCCCCAGTGTACAGCCGACCCATGCCACCAGCGACGGACCGTGGGCAGAAGAGCGTTTGGGGAACGATCGCGTGGCCCATGCCTATGCGTATAAGGACCTCTTGCGCACCTTGGGAATGGTGGCCTTGGGCACGGACTTCCCGGTGGAAGGGATCGATCCCTTGCAGACCTTTCGCAGTGCGGTGCTACGCCAGGACGCAAAGGGGTGGCCGGATGCAGGTTATCAGCCCGATAACGCCCTCACGCCACAGGAGGCTCTGCGCGGCATGACCATTTGGAACGCTGTGGCCACCTTCAACGAAGCAGATCTCGGCACGCTGGAACCCGGCAAGTGGGCGGACCTTACGGTGGTGAACGTGGACCTTGACAAGGCGGACCGGGCGCTGTTGGGAAAGGCACGCGTGCTGGCCACGTACATCAGTGGCGAGCAGGTATACTGATCCATCTTTGTACCGACCATGGCCGGCGCGTTCGTCATATCCCTGGACCTCGAGCTCTTCTGGGGCATGCGCGACAAGCGCTCACTGGCGGACTACGGGGAACATGTCCGCGGGGTGCGGGCCGCGCTTCCACGCATGTTGGACGCCTTCGATCGTCACGGCGTGAAAGCCACGTTCGCCACAGTGGGGCTGTTGTACAACGCGGACCGCGAGGCGTTGCTGAAGGCGTTACCGACGGAGACACCAAGCTATAAGAACGCGGCGCTCTCACCATATAACGGACACATCGACACCATTGGAACGAACGAGCAGCAGGATCCGCATCACTTCGGAGCGAGCCTGATCCGGCTGATCTTGGAGCATGCCCAGCACGAATTGGCCTGTCACACCTTTTCGCATTACTACTGCCTCGAGGATGGACAGACCGCCGAGCAGTTCAGGGCGGACCTGCGCGCTGCGGAACGTGCTGCGGGCTTGTTCGGTGTGAAGCGCCGGAGCCTGGTCTTTCCACGGAACCAGTTCAATGCGGCATACCTGACCATCTGTCGCGAAGAAGGCATCGTTGCCTATCGTGGCAATGAGACGAGCTGGTTATACACGGCTCGGAACGCAGCGCAGGAATCGCTCTTCAGGCGAGCGCTGCGCCTGCTGGACACCTGGCTTCCCCTCAGCGGTGCGAACGTGCATCCGATGCCTGATGGTCATGAACTGCCGGTGAACGTACCCGCCAGCCGCTTCCTGCGACCGTTCGCCCCCCGCACCGCATTCCTGGAGCCGCTGAAGCTTCGGCGCATCACCACCGCGATGGACCACGCGGCAGCCACAGGTTCGCTGTTCCATTTATGGTGGCATCCGCACAACTTCGGTGTTCACCTCGACGAGAACATGCGCCTTCTTGAGCAGATCCTGGCCCACTTCACACACCGGAGGCAACGCGATGGCATGAGAAGCATGACCATGGGCGAAGTGGCAGCCGAGGCCATTGCCCAAGGTGGACATGCCGATCGGATGCAGATGCCATGAGCGCGCGCAGAACAGAGCCCCCCGATCCCGGTACGTGCACCCTTGTCCGTATCCTGGGCGAATCCGTGCGACCCGGTGAAACACGGACGCTCGACCTTCAGGTGGCGCGCCTGTACACGCGCACCCGGGTGGAGATCCCGGTGGTGGTGCATCGTGCACCCAAGGATGGTCCGGTGCTGATGGTGCTGGCCGGTGTCCATGGCGACGAGGTGAACGGCATCGATAGTACGCGGCGCCTCCTGACAGACCTGGCCGAACGGCCGCTTGAACGAGGCACCTTGGTGGCCATCCCCATCCTCAATGTGTTCGGCTTTCTCGCGATGCAACGCGAGCTACCCGATGGCCGCGACCTCAACCGCTTCTTCCCCGGCGCGCCGAACGGGTCACTGGCCAGTCGCCTGGCACACGCACTGGTGACCGAGGTGCTTCCTGCGGTGGATGTGGTGATCGACCTGCACAGCGGAGCGGACCAGCGTTACAACCATCCGCACGTGCGGTTCACGGAAGGCGACGAGGGTTCGTGGGAGATCGCGCAAGTGTTCGACCCGCCCTTGGTCTTGCGTGCGCCCATCCGGGAGAAGTCCATCCGCTCGCACCTCAACCACTTGGGCAAGCGCTACATCCTATTTGAGGGCGGCAAGGCGCGCAGCCTGGACGAGGATGCGGTGCGCGAGGCCCATCGGGGTGTAACGCGCGTGATGGAGCACCTGGGGCTCTGGAGCGGGCCGTCGGACCCCACACGAGGCACTTCACTGCTGACATCCTCCAAATGGGTGCGTGCTCCGATGGCGGGTCTGTTCCACCCGGTGATGGAGAACGGATCGAAGGTGGACAAAGGCATGGTGCTCGGGCTGGTGAGCGATCCCTACGGCGAAGCTGTGCGGCAGGTCCGCGCACCTTTCGGTGGTCACATCATCTGCGTGAACACCTCCCCGGTGGTGAACCAGGGAGATGCGCTCTTCCACCTTGGGCTGCCATGAGCGTCAGTCCTTGGTGAACCGGACCGGGGACCGTTTCGTTCCGGGACCGCACAACAGGTAGGGTCCGGGGGCGAGGCCCGAAATGTCAAGTGGCTGTGCACCGCCAGCACCGATGCGGGCGCGCAACACCACCCGTCCGGCGGCATCGAGCACCTCGACCCCGCCGGGCGAGGCCACCTCCATGAAGAGCACGGATCCGGCGGGGCTGGGCCAAATGCGCGGCGCATCGGCTTCCGCCAAATCCGTTCCGGTGATGATCACCTGAAGGCTGTCGCTGGTGCTGCTGCAACCGTTCTCATCGAACACCTGTACCTGGTACCATCCGCCGGTCTCGGCCGCAAAGGAACCCTCTGTGGCACCGTTGATGGGAGCTCCGTTCAGGAACCACTGGTAGCCGGCAGCCACCGTGCTGGTGAGCAGGCCTTCGCTCTCTGTCACCACGGGCACAGGGGGGGCGGGGAGCACATCCAGCAGAAGGGTATCGCTGAGGCCGATGCATCCGGAAGCATTGCTGACCTGCACACTGACGCTGAGCGTTGTATCCACCACGATGGAGGACCCGCTTTCACCGGTGCTCCATGCATACGTTCCCATTGGCTCGGAGGTGGTGACCTCCACCGTGGTTCCGGCACAGAACGGATCATCACCTGTAAGCTGAAGCACGGGGTAGGGTCCGCTGGAAGCGAGCGCTGCGAAGGCATCCAACTTTCCAACGCCCCACCGGGTATTGGGCACGGTGCCGGTGAACACATCGGAGCGAGCCGTTGAGAGCAACGCGTTCTTCACCTCAGCGGCTGTGGCCATGGGACACTTCTGCAGGTAGAGCGCAGCGGTACCGGCCACCACAGGCGACGCTGCGGAGGTCCCTCCACCGCGCACGTGCCAGCCTCCCGCATCCACGGTGAACGGGTTGCTTGCGATGCTGGCCTGCAGGATGGCGAGCGTGGGTGCCGTGAAGATGATGCTACCCGGAGCGGCCAGGTCGGGCTTCATGAGCCCATTGCGCGCAGGGCCGGCTGACGAAGGTGATGCAATGCTATCCTCCCGGCCGGCAACTGTCTGGGGAGCCCCGAGGTAATCGATGTACGAGGTCTCGTTCTGGTAATTGGCCACGGTGAGGACATGGGGCGAACAGGCCCACGAATCAACGATGTGCTGTTGCCGGTCGGGCAGCACATAATGCACGGCGGCCGGCAGCGTGGTGGTGCTGGGTGCCACCGCATCCATGGAGGAGTATCCGAAGCTGGACGAGCTCCAGATATCGAACATGCCCGAGCCGGTGGTCATGAAACGGAACCGGTAGTTGGTCGAATCCGGCTCGCGCATGTGGACCTGCATGTTGTACTGGCCTCCCCGCTGCACCGCGTAGTAGTCGACCACCCCGATGCGGTTGCCGCTGAAACTCCACAGCGTATCGGTGACCACCGTACCCACCACCTCGGAAATGCTGTGGAAGGGAGTGCGCCCGCGATAGCGCAGCGGGGACGGACGATCCGCACCGACCGCGAAGCGCACGTCGTCGAAGTCCTCCGCATCGGCCCACAGGTCGAAGAAGACCGCCGGGTAACCGAGCGCGCTGCTCGCATTCCTGCGGAACCAGGTCCAGCTCGTGTCGCTGTCCACCTCGGTACGCAGATGGTACGGGGCGAGGTCGTTGGAGTTTCCTGCCGCACAGACCAGGACACGCCCACCCTGCGCCAGCAACTGGTCATCGATGAACAGCGCAGCTGCGTCGAGCGCGTCGTGGGACCCGAAGTAGGTGCCGAGGCTGGCGTTGATGACCGCGGGGCGGCCAAGTGCGGAGGCCTCATCGAAAATATACTTCACACCATCGGCCACCACGCTACGCCAGTTGGGGGCATTGAACTTGGACGATACAACGATGAACCCACCATCAGGAGCCACACCCTTGTGCCTGCCGTTGGCCGCCCCATTCCCACCGAAGATGCCCGTCACGGAGGTACCATGTCCATTGTATCCGGCCTGGTCCACGGAGGTCATCGTACCGTTGTTGATATCTGCGGAGGTCCATACCTGACCGTATCCGTAGGGTTGGGGGGTACGGGTGGGGTGAACGCCGAGGGTTTGGTCCCAGTACTTCAGGATGCGCGTCGTACCGTCGGGGGCCAGGTAATCGGGGTGTTGCGGATCCATGCCCGAATCAATGATGCCGAGGACGACACCCTCACCGGTATACCCTTGCAACAATGGCGCATCGCCACGGTGGACCTCGTTCACACGGCTCTTCACACGCATCGAGTCGTTGAGGGTGACACCCCTGTCCAGGCTGAATTCAAAGAAGTGTACCGCAGGCTCCTGCGCCAGCGCATGTACACGGGAAACGGGCACGCGTGCGCTCACCACCCCTTCACGGCTCATCTTCACCTGGCCGCCGTGGAGCAACACGGCCGCTGCCGCCGCATCGCGCGGTCCACGCACGAACAGGTCCACCGCCGCGTCAGGCGCATGCTGTTGCTTGAGGAACGCCTGCAGGGGGAAGTTCATCTTCTGCGCATACTGCCCTTGCAACAGGCTGGCAGGAAGGCATGCGGCAACAGCGAGCAGGGTGCGTATCATGGTCACGAAGTTACGTTTCACTGGAGCGCTCCAAACGTGTGTAGTGCGGAAGCATCGGCAGGAAGTGGAAGGTGCCTTCACCACCACCAAGTTGACAGCAATAGTGCACCAAGCCGTTGGTTATCATGAGGTACGGTACCCGGAACACCGAATTATAACGCCCTGCCTGGTCGAAGGTTCGTTGGGTGATGGCCACCTGTGGCGCCTTGCATTCAAGCAGAAGGAGGGGCCGCCCCCGGGCGTCGAAGACCAGGGCATCGGTCCGTTGGGCCCTTCCGTTCAGCGTGAGCCCATGTTCAACAGCGATGCGGCCGGGAGGGTAACCGAGGTCATGCACCAGGTGGTTCAGGAAATGCTGGCGCACCCATTCCTCGGGCGTTGCAGCCACCCACCTTCGGCGAAGGGGGTCGAAGAGGGAAACGGCGCCCGCATCGTGCTTAAGTTTGACCCCATGGTCGGGTAGTGCGAGCTGTTGCATACCGGTCGACATCCCCACAAAAGTGCACACCAAGGAGGACATCGTACGGAACTGGCTGCCCCGGTACACCGGAATGCCGTTGGAAGCGTTCAAACCACACATCCTGCTCACCAACTTCGACAACTACCTGGATATCTTCTGCCAGCAGACCGGGGCGGAGATCA
>CAZLGY010000080.1:0-4550 GCA_964559165.1 uncultured Chryseobacterium sp. | reverse complement strand
TGAAAGTGGCGGTAGCGGAGGACATGGTGATGATCAACTTCGGCATGGGAAGTCCCAATGCCGCCACGCTGATGGACCTGCTGAGCGCCATCGACCCACGCGCGGTGCTGTTCCTTGGCAAGTGCGGCGGACTGAAGAAGAAGAACCAATTGGGTGACCTGATCCTGCCCATAGCGGCCATCAGGGGCGAGGGCACCAGCAACGATTATTTCCCCGAGGAGGTGCCGGCCCTTCCGAGCTTCATGATACACCGGGCGGTGAGCGGCGTGATACGCGACATGGACCTGGACTATTGGAGCGGCACGGTGTATACCACCAACCGGCGGGTCTGGGAGCACGATGTGGAGTTCAAGGAGCGGTTGCGTCTCATGCGGTGCATGGCCATTGACATGGAGACGGCCACCCTGTTCATGACGGGCTTTGCCAACAGCATCCCCACCGGGGCCCTGCTGCTGGTGAGCGACCAGCCGATGGTGCCCTGGGGGGTGAAGACCAGCGCCAGCGACGCCAAGGTGACCGGCTCCTTCGTGGAGACCCATGTGCGCGTTGGGATCGCCGCCCTGCGGGAGATCATCAATGAGGGGCGGAGCGTGAAACACCTGCGCTTCGAATGAGCGTCATCGACGATTACAAGAAGCTGATGCTGGAGGTGCGATCGGGCACCTTCAAGCCGGTATACCTGTTGCATGGCGAGGAGAGCTTCTTCATCGACCGCATCGCTGACGAGGTCGAGCACCTTGCCCTGGCGGATCACGAGCGCGACTTCAACCAGACCATCCTGTACGGAAGGGACGCCAACCACGAGACGGTGAAGGACACCTGCCTGCGGTTCCCGATGATGGCCGAACGCCAGTTGGTCATCGTGCGCGAGCTACAGAACTGGCGCATCGATGAGCTTGAGAAGTTGGAGCCCTACTTAGCAAGGCCCACACCCACCACGGTGCTGGTCCTGTGTCACAAGCACAAGAAGGTGGATGGGCGCAAGGGCGTGATCAAGGCAGTGTTGAAGGGCGGAGGCAGCGTGCTGCTGAGCGAGAAGGTGAAGGATGACAAGTTGCCCGACCTGCTGATGAGCGTGGCCAAGAGCCAGAAGCGCCGCCTGGGACCGACCGAGGCGCAGCTGCTGGCCAGTCACCTGGGCAGCGACCTTGCAAAAGCCGTGAAGGAGGTGGAGAAGCTCTGCCTGGTGACGGAGGAGGGCGGCCAGATCAGCAGCGACCACATCCAGCGCTTCGTGGGCATCAGCAAGGAATACAACGTGTTCGAGCTGCAGGCGGCCATCGGCATGCGCAACACCGCCAAGGCACAGCAGATAGCGGCCCACTTTGCAGCGGACCCCAAGGACAACCCGCTGGTGCTCACGATCGGCTTCCTGAACACCTATTTCAACAAGGTGGCGATGGTGCATACGCTGGCCGGGAAAAGCCCCCAGGAGATGGCCTCCGCGCTGAAGGTGAACCCCTATTTCCTGAAGGACTATCAATCCGCGGCCCGCAACTACCCCCTCGCCAGGCTTGTGGAGATCCAGCGCCACCTCCGGCAATGCGACCTGCAGAGCAAGGGTGTGGGCGGTGCCAGTGCGGGCGACGGGGAGCTCCTGCGGGAGTTCCTGGCCAAGGCCATGTCCTGAACCTCCGGTGCCGGTCAAGGCTTCCAACGGTGCGCGCAACCACGGCGGCCGCTACCGGCGCGTTCCGCTACCTTAGCGCCCCCTTGCAAGGAACAGCACCCATGACCCTCCTTCTACGCCGCGCCCTTACCGTCCTCTGCATCCTCCTGTCCATTGGAGCATGGGCGCAAACCGGCACCATCCGCGGATTTGTCTACGACAAGGCCACCGGGGAACCCGTGATCTTCACGAACGTGATCCTGAAGGGCACCACCACGGGGGCCGCCACGGATGTCAACGGCTACTATTCCATCAGCAAGGTGCAGCCCGGCAACTACACCCTGATGGTCACCTACCTGGGCTACGACACATTGCAGAAGCGGGTCACCGTGGCCCGTGACCAGATCATCACCGAGAAGCTCTTCCTGTCCAAGAGCGCCATTCAGATCAAGGAATTCGAGGTGTCGGGCGAAAAGCAGGAGGCACAGACCCAGGTGCGCATGAGCGTGACCAAGCTGACCCCGAAACAGATCGAACGGATGCCATCAGTGGGGGGGGAGGCTGATCTGGCCCAGTACCTGCAGGTGGTACCCGGCGTCATCTTCACCGGTGACCAGGGGGGGCAATTGTATGTGCGTGGCGGGTCGCCCATCATGAACAAGGTGATGCTGGACGGCATGGTCCTCTACAACCCCTTCCACAGCATCGGCCTGTTCAGTGTGTTCGACAACGACATCATCCGCAACGCGGACATCTACACCGCCGGCTTCAATGCAGAGCATGGTGGGCGCGTGAGCTCGGTGATGGACATCACCACCCGCGATGGCAACAAGACGCGCCTGAGCGGCAAGGTCGGCGCCAGCACCTTCGCAGCGAAGGCCATGCTGGAGGGCCCCCTGAAGAAACAGACCGAGCCGGGTTCGGGTTCGTCCTCCTTCCTCCTGAACGCACGCCACTCCTACCTGGACCAGAGCAGCAGGACCTTCTACACGTTCGTTGACTCGGCCGGACTGCCATTCTATTTCACCGACCTGTACGGCAAGCTCTCCTTCAATGGCGCCAACGGCAGCAAGGTGAACCTGTTCGGGTTCAACTTCACGGACGGTGTCAACTACCAAGGCGTAAGCGACCTGCAGTGGAAGAACTGGGGCGCGGGCACCAACTTCGTGCTCGTTCCATCTGGATCGGCAGTGCTGATCGATGGCACGTTCGCCTTCAGCAACTATGGCATCAGCCTCCAGGAGGCCGAGCTCGACCCCCGAACGAGCGACATCGCCGGCTTCAACGCTGGATTGAACTTCAAGTACTTCATGGGCGAGGACGAAGCACGGTACGGCGTGGAGATCCTCGGCTTCCGCACCAACTTCAGCTTCTTCAGCAACGTGGGCACCCGGTTCGTGCAGGAGGAGAACACGTCGGAGATCGCAGGCTATTTCAACTACCGCAAGAACCTCGGCAAGGTCATCATCGATCCGGGCATCCGCCTGCACTACTATGCCTCGCTCAGCGTGGCCAATGTGGAGCCGCGCTTCGGGATGAAATGGAACATCAGCGACGACCTGCGCTTCAAGGCCGCTGCAGGCCGTTACAGCCAGAACCTGGTGGCCGCCAACAGCGACCGCGATGTGGTGAACCTGTTCTATGGCTTCCTCTCGGCACCCGAGAACCTGCCGGACAATGTGACCCTGCGCGACGGCAGCACCCGCGAGGTGAAGGATCCGCTCCAGCGCGCGAACCATTATGTGGCCGGCTTCGAGTATGACCTGAGCCGCGAATTGACGGCCAATTTCGAGGTCTATTTCAAGGACTTCAGGCAGGTGACCAACCTGAACCGGAACAAGTTGTTCAACGACACACAGGAGTTCGCGGACAAGCCTGACGAGTTGAAGAAGGATTACATCGTGGAGACGGGCCAGGCCTACGGGGCGGACCTGCAACTGAAGTACGAGAAGGGCAACATGTACCTGTGGGGTGTCTACAGTTACACCTTCGTGGACCGTTTTGATGGCGTACAGGAATACAACCCGGTATGGGACCGTCGCCACAACGTGAACCTGGTGGCGAGCTACGCCTTCGGCAAGTTCGACGCATGGAAGGTGAACGTTCGCTGGAACTACGGCAGCGGGTTCCCCTTCACCCAGTCCCAGGGGTTCTACGGCGCACAGGACTTCCAAGGCAACATCGGTACGGACTACACCACCAGCAATGCCGACCTGGCCACCATCCTGGGACCGCTGAACCAGGGACGCCTGCCCACCTACCATCGCATGGACGTGGGTGTCACCAAGGAGTGGAAGCTGGACGAGCACAAGCTCATCGAACTGGACCTCAGCCTCACCAATGCGTACGACCGGGAGAATATCTTCTACTTCGACCGGGTGCGGTTCGAGCGTGTGAACCAGCTGCCACTGCTGCCCAGCGCCGGGGTGAGCTTCCGCTTCTGATCCGATCCCGGGCGTCGGTCGTCCGATGCGTCCGGGAGCGCTGCCAACCGTTATCTTTACACCCCGTGATCGCCGATCTATCCCGGCGCTCGCACGCGGCGATGACGGGTTCCACCAAGTATATATTCGTCACCGGAGGGGTGACCTCCTCCCTGGGCAAGGGCATCATCAGTGCCAGTCTTGCCAAGTTGCTCCAAGCCCGCGGGTTCACGGTCACCATCCAGAAGCTGGACCCATACATCAATGTGGACCCGGGCACGCTGAACCCGTATGAGCACGGGGAGGGCTTCGTGACGGAGGATGGCGCCGAGACCGATCTGGACCTGGGCCATTACGAGCGGTTCCTCGACGTTCCGACGAGCCAGGCCAACAATGTCACCACCGGACGCATCTACCAGAACGTCATCAGCAAGGAACGCCGGGGCGAATACCTGGGCAAGACCGTACAGGTGATCCCACACATCACCGACGAGATCAAGCGCCACATCCAGGCCTTG
>CAZLGY010000079.1:0-13584 GCA_964559165.1 uncultured Chryseobacterium sp. | reverse complement strand
GCAAGCGCAGCGGAAATGATGCCGGGGACCACCTCAGTTCCTCCATGCGCTCCCATTCGCTCAGCAGGTGCCCTCTCCGCTTGCTTCGCTTCGTTGGCTTGCCCCGGGCTGGAGGTGGGTGCATGAGCGATGGGAGCGTGATCGAGCCCTTGATGGGGCTCGGCCCGACTGTGAAGGAGTGGTGAAGGAGTACCGCTTGTATCCCCCTGCTGGCCGTGGACTGGTGAAGCGCTGAAGCGGTGAAGACACTCTGGAAAAGTCCTACAACTTCACCATCCGGCTCGATATCACCAGCCAACCGACAACCAAACCGACAACCCAAAAAGGACAACCCCCGCAAACCCTTACTGGATAAGGGCTACGGGGGTTGGGTTGTGACCCCGGCAGGATTCGAACCTGCAACCAACAGAACCGGAATCTGTCATTCTATCCAATTGAACTACGGGGCCGGTTCGCCGCACCCGAAGGTGCGAGCGGGTGTAAAGATACGGCGGCAGGTCGGATCGCGTTCCAGCGTCTTTGTCACTCGGTCCTGCGGAGGCGCAGGTTCAAGCCGAATTCGTTCGGCTCTTGCAGCAGCAGGGTGGAGGGCCTGATGATGCGGAACGTCAGGGCTTTGTCATCGGTCTTCAGCAATACGCTTTCACCGTCCTGTGTCCAAGTGCCCTCGCGGTCGATACGCGAGCCATCGCCGGGGGCGAGCGCAAAAGTGAAGCGTCCGTCCTTGCCAATGAGCACCTTGGCCGAAGCCTCACCATCGTTCATGGCATCCTGGCTGTAGTGTCCGGGCAGGTTGAACGGGCAGGGGCTATCGGTGTGCAGCTCCACGATCCGGCCTTGGGAGTACGTGGTATCGGTGGCCTCGACGGTGATCCAGCGGTCCTTTGAGGGCATGGTGCTGTTGGCGCGAGCAACGGCTTGGGAGACGGAGTCGCGCAGAGAACCGGTGAGTTCCACGTACGTCAGGTCGCAACCGGCCAGTGTCATACGGCCAAGATTGGTGACCACCAGACCGGTGTAACTCACCTTGTAGGTTGCTCTTTCGCTGCAGCCAGCGAGCAATGAAAGAAAGGTGACGCCGATGAGAACGGCCAGGGTGAGCGGCTTTTTCATACTGCGAATATGGTGCATTCACACTGGATGGCCTCATTAGCGCTACCTTTGCGGGCCTTTTCCGGCCCCCCAGCCCATGATCCAGCTGCGCAACATCGCCATCATCGCCCACGTCGACCACGGAAAGACCACCTTGGTGGACAAGATCCTGCACCAGTGCCAGCTGTTCCGCGAGAACCAGGAAACACAGGAGCTGCTGCTGGACAACAATGACCTTGAGCGTGAACGTGGCATCACCATCCTGAGCAAGAACGTGAGCGTGCGTTACAAGGGTGTGAAGATCAACGTGATCGACACCCCGGGCCACAGCGATTTCGGGGGAGAGGTGGAGCGCGTATTGAACATGGCCGATGGTGTGATCCTGCTGGTGGACGCCTTTGAAGGCCCCATGCCGCAGACGCGTTTCGTTCTCGGCAAGGCCATTGAAATGGGCCTGAAGCCCGTGGTGGTGATCAACAAGGTGGACAAGCCCAACTGCACCCCCGATGAGGTGCATGAGGCGGTGTTCGACCTGATGTTCGCCCTTGATGCCAGCGAGGATCAGCTTGACTTTCCCGTGGTGTATGGCAGCGGAAAGGGTGGCTGGATGGGTCCGGACCCCAAAACACCGACGGAGGACGTCAGTTACCTGCTGGATGTGATCCTTGACAAGGTTCCTGCCCCAAAGCAGGTGGATGGCACGCTGCAAATGCGGATCACGAGCCTTGACTACAGCAGCTTCCAGGGCAGGATCGCAGTGGGCCGCATCAGCCGGGGTTCCATCAAGCCGGGCCAGCAGGTGATGCTGGTAAAGAACGATGGCGCGCTGCAGAAGGGCCAGGTGAAGGAACTGATGACGTTCGAGGGGCTGGGCAAGGTGAAGGTGAAGGAGGAGATCGGTTGCGGCGAGATCGTTGCTGTGATGGGTCTGGAGAGTTTCGATATCGGCGATACCATCGCGGACGCCGAGAATCCGGAGGGCCTTGCCAAGTTCAAGGTGGACGAACCCACCATGAGCATGCTCTTCACCATCAACAACTCGCCGTTCTTCGGACGCGAGGGTCAGTTCGTGACCAGCCGCCATGTGCGGGACCGCCTCTTCAAGGAGATCGAGAAGAATTTGGCCATGCGCCTGAAGGAGACCGACAGCCCTGACCGCCTCCTGGTGTTCGGCCGTGGCATCCTGCACCTCAGCATCCTCGTGGAGACCATGCGTCGTGAGGGTTATGAATTCCAGCTGGGACAGCCGCAGGTGATATACAAGGACGTGGATGGCCAGCGGCACGAGCCCATTGAGACGCTCACCGTGCAGGTGCCCGAGCAGTTCAGCAGCCGGGTGATCGATCACGTGACGCGTCGCAAGGGCGAGATCCTCAACATTGAGCAGAAGGCCGATCGCACCGTGCTGGAGTTCAGCATACCGGCGCGCGGCATCATCGGATTGCGGAACACGCTGCTAACAGCCACCGAAGGGGAGGCCATCGTGGCGCACCGCTTCAAGGGCTACGAGCCGTTCAAGGGCCAGATCGCATCCCCGCGATCGGGCTGCATCGTGAGCGCGGAGACCGGCACATCCATCGCCTACGCGATCGACAAGTTGCAGGACCGCGGCAAGTTCTTCATCGAGCCCGGTGAGGAGGTCTATGCGGGCCAGGTGATCGGGGAGAGCCCCAAGCCCGGCGAGGAGCTTGGTGTGAACGTGATCCGCGTGAAGAAGCTCACCAACATGCGCGCCAGTGGCAGCGATGACAAGGTGAGCATCGCACCTGCCGTGAAATTCAGCCTGGAGGAGTGCATGGAGTACATCGCCGAGGACGAGTACCTCGAGGTGACACCGAAGAGCCTGCGTATCCGCAAGATCCTGCTGGACGAGAACGAGCGCAAGCGCGCCGCGAAGAAGTTGCAGGAGGCGTAGGGCATGTGCCCATGCGGTCATGAGCACATGCCCTGCACAATTGCGGTCATGTATGCATGCCATGGTGCGCTCGATCGTGGCGTGATCGAACCAGCTGATCGATGGGGTGTACGGATGCATCGGAGCCGGGCCGTTCCGGAGCCGATAACCGAATACGCCATGCAACGCAGGAATTTCATCGCAGTGGCCCTGGTGGCCAGTACGGGTACCATCGCTGTGCTCGCCTCCTTCACACGACACAGGAACCTTCCGGTTGGTCCGGTCGTCCATTGCCAGCTTCCACCTGCGATGGTGGAGGAGGCCCCCAACTGTGTGTTCATGACGGTTTATGAGGGTGCCGGGTTGGACAGCAGTTTCGTCCTGCGGACCCCGGAACGGGTGCTGCTGGCAGAGCAGCGCGGGCTTGAGTGGCTGGTGAAGGCACAAGCGGCGGATGGAGGCTATGGTGCTGGTTCTCATGCACGGCAGGACATCCTTGATCCGCATGCCGTGAGCGCCGATCCGGCGACGACAGCCATGGTGGCCATGGCATTGATGCGCATGGGCAACGACCTGGACAAGGGCGCCTACAGCGCGCAATTGAAGAGAGCATTGGAGTACCTCTTGAAGCAGGTGGAGGCGGCCCCCAAGAACGCGGTGAACGTCACTGCCCTGCAGGGCACGCAGATCCAGTCCAAGCTGGGCCGGAACATCGACGTGGCCCTCACCGCCCAATGCCTGAGCAACCTGGCGGCCAGGTTGAGCGATGGGCATCCCATGAAGCTCCGCGTGATGCGTTCGTTGAACACCTGCGTGGCCATGATCCAGCGTTCGCAGATGAGCGATGGAAGCGTGCAGGGTGATGGGTGGGCAGGTGTGCTGCAGAGCTCCTTCGCCGCCAGCGCGCTGGAGAGTGCAAAGGCACAAGGCGCGGAGGTGGACGAGGAGGCGCTTGAACTTGCGCGTGATTTCCAGAAGGCCAATTTCGATGTGAACACGGGCACCGTGGCCACGGAGCGTGCTGCCGGCATCACCCTTTATGCCGTCAGTGGAAGCACCCGCAACAGTGCGGCCGAGGCCAGGGAAGTGAACGAACGCATGGCGAAGGCAAAACGGGAGGGAAAGATCGCGGCGAATGCGCCGGTAACGGTGGATGCACTCGAGGGAACGGGTATGTCCCGCACCGAGGCCGAGAAGTACAACACCGCGTACCAGGTCTATCACTCGGCCAAGCAGCAGGCGCAGCGGGAGGATATCATCAGCGGGTTCGGCAACAATGGTGGTGAAGAGTTCCTGAGCTTCCTCCAGACCGGCGAGTCGCTTGTGATCGGCAAGGATGAGGGCTGGAGGAACTGGTACCAGCAGACCACGGGTCGCATCGTAGCGATACAGAACAACGATGGCAGCTGGAACGGCCATCACTGCATCACGAGCCCGGTATTCTGCACGGCCACCGCGCTACTGATACTGAGCATCAACAATGACCTCGAGCATTTGCTTGCCCAGGGTGTGGTGAAGTACAACGGGCGATAAGCCATCGTTCGCCAGGGCCCATATTGCAGTGGATCATGCATGGACGGGGACCACCGCAGCCCCCGTTCATGCACTGGCGATCGATGGCCCTTGCGATGGCGGGCTGATGACCACATGGGTGAACGGGGATGCCCGGCGAAGCAGCCGATCATGAAAGGGTTCATTGGATGGCGCGTGCAGCACCACACATCGGCCGGTACTTGAAAGGGTGTCCAGCGTATGTGCATGATAATGTTCCGCCAGTTCCGGAACGCCCAATGATGCATAGTAACGAGCCGTTCGCAGTGATGCCTTCCGCGCCTCCTCTGGATCCGTGTAGAGCAGGGAGTCGACGATGTGGACGGACCCTCCGGGAACCAGCAAACGGAACAACCGTGACATAAGCGTTCGAGGGTCGGGGAAGTACTGGATACTGGCGGCGAGCACGATCACGTCGAACGACCGGCTGGAAAGTCGGTCCGTGAACGGGCTGCACCGGGCGAAGCCCGGACCTGCTGGGAATACGCGTGCAGCCTGTTCCAGTTCAACGGTGAAGATGTCGATGCCGAGCACCTGATGCCCCGATCGTTGAAGGAGTGCGCTGAGCCAACCGTTGCCGCAACCCACCTCCAGCACCTTTTTCGGAGCCCCTGTCCCAAGAGCCTGTTGCAAGCGCTCCGCGCTTCGGGAGCGGATGCGCCATTCGGATGCGTTCCAAAGACCGGAACCATTGGGGAGCATGGCCACCTGCGCGTCGGTCAGGATCCGGTTCTCCGCCGATCGTGCCCTGGCATACAACACTTCGAAGCGGCACGGTGGGTCGATGAGGACAACGCCATTCGATGACGTTGTTCCCGTGCCCTCGAAATATCCGTGGAACGCGGTGTTCATCGCTTCTTCAAGGTGATGAGGAAGTGGTCACCCGAATGGTTGAACGGCCAGTGGTGGGACGATCGTTCCTCCAGCCAGTGCAGAATGCGCATACAGCGCGGCCAACGCCTGTATCGTGCCACCTGGTGAGGTGGCGGGACGAAAAAGGACAAGGAGCGCAGTGACAGTCGTTCATGTTCGCTCCCCAGGCCATGTTCCACGTCCGCCACGCTGTAGTAGTAACAAGGGAATGGCACCCCTTCCACCTGTGCCATGGTACCTCCCTTTTTCCAACGCCTCGATGCCAGGCTCCTGTTCCCATGGAGCACGCCACCTGCTTCCCATGGACTGAACCGGGGCATGATGACCAACGTGGTCGTGCCTCCATGGCGCAATACACGATGCACCTGGTGCAGCACCGACTCCAGCTGCTCACAGCAGTTCAGCCCACCGAAGTTGCTGAACACATGATCGAAGGAACGGTCCGGTAGTTGGTGCAGTTCGGTGAAGGGGAGGAGCAGGGGACGAACAGGTAGTTCCGGATGATGACCGCACTTCTCGCGCATGGTGGCGACCATGCCCGCCGCCCCGTCGGTGGCAGTCACCTGGATGCCGTGCGCTGCGAAATGGAAGGCATCCAGGCCTGTACCTGCATTGAGCTCCAGCAGCTGTGCACCGGTTCGCATGTAGCGCAGCACCTCGGTGCGAGCGATGGTCCGCATCCAGGCGATGATCGGGTTTTCGGCATCGATCGCATCGAATACGGATGCCTGCTGCGAGAATGCAGTTGTGGCACTGTTGATGGAAGAGAGCGGTCCCACGTTTCAGCTGCGTGATGTCAGGTGTAATCGCAGGCCCTCGATCATCGTTGCCGGCACGTAATACAGCGCTGCGATCGCTTTCACCGGTCTGAAGGGCAGCGAACCCTTCCAATGCAGCAACGCCTGTTTCCGGCGATACCGGTTGTGCACATAACGATGAAGCCGCTTGTAGTAGGCGGGTCCGTGCTTGCTCCGGAACATCATGGCCAGGTCGTCGCTGTCGGTCCAGTTGGACTTCGCTCCCAGTTCGGCCCGTACGCGTTCGAAGAACGGCGTTCCTGGCAGGGGATAGGATACCGATACACCGATGTCGTCCGGCATCAATTCCTCCACCATGCGGATGGTGCGTTCCACGTCCGCTTCGGTCTCACCCGGATACCCGAATTGGAGGAAGAAACAAACCCGCACCCCCTTTTGCTTGAGCAGCCGCGTTGCTTCGCTGATCTGTTCCACGCGGGTGCCTTTGTCCATGGCATCGAGGATACGCTGGCTGCCGCTTTCCGCACCCACCCACACCTCTTCAAGCCCGGATCGCACGAGGGCATCGATGGTGTCGCTTTCCAGCAGAAGGTCCACCCGGCTTTGGATCTTATAGCGGATCCGCAGGCCCCGTTGTTCCAGTAATTGGGCGAAGCGTTGCACCCATCCCGGCTTCAGTCCGAAGATGTCATCCGCGAACCAAAGGTGGTCGGGCCGGTGGATGTCCTGGACCATGGCGATCTCGTCGATCACGTGCTCCGGTGACCTGCTGTTGTAGCGATTCCCGTAGATGGGCTTTGCGCACCAGTTGCATTTGAACGGACACCCGCGTGTGGTGGCCATGTTCAAGCTGAAGAAGCCTTGCGACGCCGCCCAACGCGCGCGGTAGGGTGCGGTATCGATGAGGTCCCATGCGGGCAGGGGCAGCTCGTCCAACGCCCGCATCACAGGCCTTCTCGACCGTATGACGAGCTGCGCTTCATCCATGTATGCCAGGTTCGCCAGCATTCGCCAGTCGCCACCGGACCCCCACGCTTCCAGCAATTCAACCAGGGCTTCTTCGCTTTCACCCATGACCACCGCGGTGGCCCCAGCGCGCAGGTACACCTCGGGGTGGTCGGTCGCATCGGAACTGTTCACCACGATACGACACCCTGCATCACGCCCCATCCTGATCATCTGCAAGGCGGCATCGCGCATCACACCCAGGCACATCTTGGTGAGGTAGTTGAAGCTGTCGTCCTGAATCACGAGGACCTCGGGATCCAGGTTCTTCAGCACCGGACCAAGTTCAGCAGGACCTGCGCTGAGCGCGGTGTCGAATAGATGCACCACATGTCCCTTGCTGCGCAGGAGCCCCGCCACCTGGAGTGTGCCCAAAGGCGGGTATGGACGCCCATCGTTCCACTGCTTTGGATCGAGGCGATAGAAGTAACTGTGTGTGATGAGCGTTCGGGCCATCGGGTCAGCTGAGCGGTACACCAAGTTGCTGCTCCAGCCTTGCCAGCCGGAGATGGTATCCTTCGAGCACCAATTGGCGGAAGTCGTTAGGATGGTGCCTGCTCACATAGGTCCTTGAGCGCAGTGTCTGGTCGAAGGCTCTGGGGTCGAGGTGATCGAACTTCCAGCGCCAGAACCGGCATGTCAGTTCCATGGTCCATGCGTCGAGAATGGCACCGACCCTTCCATTCAGCAGCCTTTCGAGGGTGTGTTTCAGGAGGGGAAGGCTGGGCTGCAGATCCCGGCCGCGCTTTGCGCTGACGGACGGATAGTGGGCGAAGGCCCAGGCATTGCGTTCGAAGAACGCGTTGCTGGTCGCATTGCCATATACGGGGATCAGGGTCACCACCTCAAGGGCGGTGTACCGGTCTCGCTCGGTCACAGTGAGGTGTTCGGTATCCACGAAGTAGTTCAGGCAGAAGTCCCGACGGCTGTTCAGCAGGAAGAGCTTCTTGTAGAGGATAAGCAGCGTGCGTGCCACCCAGAGCCTTCGCGGGCTGGTGATGATGAAGAAGTCGATATCGCCATCGGGTGCCATGCAGCCCTTGCTCATGCTGCCGCTGATGAGAACGGCCCGCACGAAGGGGAAACTTGCGATCCGGCGTGTCATTCGTTCAGCCTGTGGGAACCTTGCTTGAGCGCGTTCTGCCGATCGTTCCCGTCGCTGCACGCGTTCGATGCAATCCCGCAGGGACCAATGACCGGCATGATGCTCTACGGCACCGATCGACACGAGTTCCCGAAGCGCGGGGTATACCTCCTGTGTGTTGATGAATTTCACATCGGCATAGTGGACCAGTTCCGCAGCCGTGAGCGGGTGGTCGAACACATCGAAATAGGCGAGCGCACGGAGCAGGCCGGCCCATGTGCGTGTGCGTTCATCCGAACGTTCCGTGCTGGTGCGGGCCATGAGTTCGTTCATGGTAGGTTGCAGCTGGTGGTGGCCATGTGGTCCGGAACGTTCAACACGGCTATGAAAGTAGCGTTCCTGTCTGGCATACCTTGTCCTGCTCATCACCATGCCCATGCGTCGAAACTTCCTGGCCGTTGTGGTGCTGCTGGCGCTATGCGGGGCTCTGTTGTTGTTCTCATGGTATGGCGACTATGCGGGTGTTAACGGTCAGGATGCGCACGACCACTGGCGGCTGGCACGGGCATGGATGGAATGGTGGGTTGGTGGCGTTCGGCCACAGTTGGCGGAGCACCCCCACGGGTATCCCATCCTGGGGGCGTTGCTGGGGCTGAGCGGAGTGGGTGGATTGTGGGGGCTGCGGCTGGTGTCGCTGCTCGCATTCGCGGCGCTCATGCTGACGTTGCGTGCGATCTTATACCGTTCCCATGGTCCTGGTGCCATGCGACGGGTCGACCGCTACCTTTTGCTGGCAGGGGCCACCTGCCCGTTCCTGTTGCGCTATGCGGCCATGGTGATGAGCGATGTGACAGCGATGGCCCTGCTGATGGGCTCGTTCCTCGCGTTACTTCGCTGGCTTGACCGTGGACGGTGGCCGGACGTTCTCTGCTGCATGCTACTTGGCATGTGCTCGTTGTGTGTGCGCATGGCGGTGGCACCTGTGCTGTTGGTAATGGGTGCTGCCTTGCTGCTGGATCTTGCAACGGCCCGGGCGGTGCGGCTGGCGTTGTTCGGCATGCTTGCGATGGTCGTTGGGCTGCTTCTTGTGCGGCCCGGGGATCCGGATGTTGTTGGAGCCCATCTTTGGGTGCCCTTGACGGACTGGTCACCATGGAACATAATCGCCCGGGAGCATCGTTCCGATGATGGGTTGCTGTCCTATCAGCTGCCGAACGCTCTGTATGTGATGAAGGTGTTCGTGCATCCGGGTTTCCTGCTCCTGGGTCCGGTACTGCTTCCGTTCTTTCGTCTGGCCGATCTTGCCCACCGCCCTGTTCGCTGGAGCGCTGCGGCACTGGTAGCGTACATCGCTTTCATCGCATGCATGCCTTTCCAGAACGACCGTGTGCTTTTGCTGGTGCTTCCGTTCGCCTTGCTTCTGTTGTATCCCGCCTATTCCCGCTTGGAGGAGTGGCTGCGGGCCAGGCGGGTGCACCCTGCAGCCTGGATGTCCGTGATACTGGTGCTGCAGTTGGTCTGTGCTGGCTATGCGCTGCGGCCCTTCATGGAGCATGCACGTGTGGAGCGTGAGCTCGCCATCGTGGTGGACCGGTCCGGTGCGGATCATGTCCTTACGCACGGTATGGGTGCGGCGTTCGGGAATCTATGTCCGGATGTGTCGGTCACGGAGCTCTGGTATGGTGAATTGGCCGTGCTGGAGAAGGGTTCGTTGATCGTTGTCAAACCCGCTGAAATGGATCGGCAATGGCAGGGACTTCCCCCTGCGTACAATTGGTCGAAGGCACGTGCCCAGGGTATGGATACCCTTGTGGAGCATCCAGCGGGCTGGTTGGTCGCGAAGCTGCATTGAAGCGTGCGTGTACGGGCGGTCCCTACTTCGGACCGTAGCGCGGGTCCGTTCTCCACGGCAGTTTCTCGACATGATCAACGTTCAACGTGCAGTGCCCGAACTCCTGCTCCACCTTGCCGGCAAGCCGGTACACCCCGCGGCCCCTGAAGGGATACTTCGCCTCCACGCTGGGGAATTGCGTGCTGTCCCAGAAATCCCCTGCACGGTCGATGAAGCAGCCGAAGCTCATGCGGTCACCGGCGCCGGTCTTCGTGGGTTTCACATGTACCACATAGCCGAGCATGGATACGCGTTCGCCGATGTGTCGTGGCATGTCACGGGCGAGGATATGTGGCAAGGCATTGCGTGTTGTTGTGTTACATGTTAAGGGTTCGGTCTCCACATCAGCCATTCCTGCGTTCTCATTTACTGATCGTCCGATCAGCTGATCATCTGATCGACATTCTGCCAACAGGAACGGATCGCACAGCGGGAACCCCAACAGCTCCAGTTCATCGTAGGCGTCGCTCAGCTCGAAGTGCTCCAGCGTGGGCAGCTTGGTGGCGGGAGGCTTTGTGATGAACAGATCAGGCAGGTGGACGTGTCTGTTGCCGTTATGAAGCAGCGTGAGGTCCCATAATAACTGTTGTTTGGTGCGTTCCGTGAACCTGAGTGCACCGGAGCGGATAAGGGTGCGTGCCTGTTCCACATCGATGTGTACGCGCTTCAAAAGGTCGGGAAGATCGGCGAAGGGTCCATGGCGGCGGCGTTCGTCGAGCAGTCGATCGGCGGTGGCGGCTTCCAGTGACTTGATGTTCTGGAGACCGAGGAAGATGAGCTGTGAGTGGCGCAGGCGTATTTCATTCGCCACCTGCCTCCCGTGATGTGGCGCTCTCTGCAACGTACATAACCTCTCGCTCCTATTGACGCACGGCGCCTCCACCACCGCCCCCGCCCGCCTGGCCTCGTGCAGGTAGAATTCGGTGTGGTAGAATCCACCGAAGTTGTTCGCCACGGCGACCATGAACTCCAGTGGATGGTAGGCCTTCAGGTACAGGCTCTGATAGCTCTCGACGGCATAACTGGCGCTGTGCCCCTTGGCAAAGCTGTATCCGGCGAAGCTTTCGATCTGGCGCCATATCTCAGCGCTCTCGTGTTCGGGGTATCCCTTCGCCCTGCAGTTGCTGAAGAAGCGGTCCTTCACCCGTTGGAACTCCTCGCGGCTGCGGTACTTGCCGCTCATGCCGCGCCGAAGGATATCCGATTCGGCCAGCGTGAGCCCCGCATATAGGTGCGCCACCTTGATCACGTCCTCCTGGTACACCATCACGCCGTAGGTGTCGGGCATGATCTTCAGCATGGCTGGATGCGCTTGTTTCCGGCGTTCGGGGTCACGGTGCCGCAGGATGTACTCGCGCATCATGCCGCTCTGCGACACACCCGGACGGATGATACTGCTCGCCGCCACCAAGGTCGGATAGTCCTGCACGCCCAGTTTCTTCAGCAGCATGCGCATGGCCGGGCTCTCCACGTAGAAGCAGCCGATGGTGTCACCGGTGCGCAGCAGTTCGTTGATCTTCGGGTCGTGCTTGAAGTGTTCGATGGCGTGGATGTCCACCGCGGGGCGGAAGTCACAAGTGTCAAGTGGCAAGTGACAAGTATCAAGCAGTGGCCCATGGGGATTGCCCGGTGCCTCTTGTTCCCTTGTCACTTGACCCTTGTCACTTGACCCTTGGACCAGTTCCACGCAATCCCGTATGTGCCCGAGCCCACGCTGGCTCAGGATGTCGAACTTGTACAGCCCCAGGTCCTCGGCTTCCAGCATGCTGAACTGCGTGGTGGCGAAACCTTTCGGCGGCAGGTGGAGCGCGGTGTAGTGGGTGAGGGGCTTCTCGCTGATGAGCACGCCGCCCACGTGGATGCTCAGGTGGTGCGGATGCTCGTGGAAGTGCTCTGCGTAACGCAGGATGGTCCGTGCGATGCGATCGGTCTGTGACAGCGTGGCCTGCTGCCTGCCGGGACCTGCGTGCGCGTGCCGTCCGATCCATACCGACCGTCCCGTGTCGCCTTCCGCCAGGGCGTCGATCTCGCCGGGCGGCAGCCCGAAGACCTTGCCGAGCTCGCGCACCACGGCACGTTGTTGGTAGGTGCTGTACGTGGCCAGCAATGCCACCCTTCGCTGGTCCCCATAGGTGTCGAAGAGGTGCCGGGTCACCTGGTCGCGGTCCTTCCAGCTGAAGTCGAGGTCGAAGTCGGGCGGGCTGCTGCGGCTGGGGTTGATGAACCGCTCGAAGTAGAGGTCCAGCTCGATGGGGTCCACGTCCGTGATGCCGAGGCAGTAGGCGACCAGGCTGTTGGCCCCGCTGCCTCGCCCTACGTGGAAGAAGCCCCGGCTCTTCGCGAAGCGCACCAGGTCCCAGTTGATCAGGAAGTAGCTCACGAAATCCTTCTGCGCGATCACTGTGAGTTCACGTTCCACGCGGTCCACGACCTGCTGCGAGGGAGATGGGAAACGGCGGAGCAGCCCTGTCTGCGCTTCGCTGCGTAACAGGTCCAGATCTGCAGCGGCATCAGTGCTCCACGTCCTGCGGTTCTTGTTTTTACCATGCGCGAAATGCACCTCACACTGCTCCATCAACCGTCGTGTGTTCCATACCAGTTCAGGAACGGCAGCGAAGGCTACACAGAGCTGTTCCTCGCTCAGGAAGCGTTGTTCAGGAACTGCGACATGGGATGACGGAGTGGTGCTGAGCAGCGTATTGTTGTCCACTGCGCGTTTCAGACGGTGGACGTTGAAGTCGCGCTTGGTGAGGGTGGGGTCGCTGCGGAACGTGGCGGGCGCAAGGGCGAGCAGTCTATCCTTGTGCTTCATCCATGGAGAGAAGCGCAGACGGTTCACATCGTTGGGCCGGATGCCGACGTACTCATTGGCCTGCAGCTTCTCCGGCACATGCGCCGCGCCGAAGGGATAGATGATGAAGGCCTCGTCCATTTCGGGTGCGGTCTCCGGCAGGTCCACGCCGTCCAGCAGATGGTCCGTCAGCGATGAGGCCAGTTGGTGTACGCCTGTGTTGTTGCGGGCGATACTGATGTAGAGTAGCCGCGCACCCTTTCGGAACTCGATGCCCGCCAACGGTCTCACCTTGTACTGCGCGGCGAGCCGGAAGAAGTCGCTCCAGCCGGCAGTGCAATTGATGTCTGTGAGGGCCACCTGCTGCACCCCGAGGGCATGGGCTTCCTGCAGCACCTGTTCGGGCGAGAGCACCCCGTAGTTGAGGCTGAACCAGCTGTGGACGTTGAGAAGCATGCCTTCGGTATATCTGAATGACAGGAAAAATGGCGATCAGGAGACAGTAAAATAGTCGATCCGATCCCCTGCCAGGTGCATGAGCGCTGGTTTGCTGCGGTGCCGACCGATCAGTATCCGGAGCAGCGCGGGGTGCCATCCGTCAGGCATGCGCACGGACCGTCCTTACGCTCTTCGCGTGAACGCATC
>CAZLGY010000078.1:10505-13658 GCA_964559165.1 uncultured Chryseobacterium sp. | reverse complement strand
CAGCCCTTCTTCGTGGCCGAGCAGTTCACCGGCCTGAAGGGCGTGATGGTGCCCCTCGAGGAAACGATCAAGGGCGTCAACATGATCCTCGACGGCGAAATGGATGCCTATCCCGAGACCGCCTTCAACCTGAAGGGCAGCATCGAGGAGGTGATCGCCGCCGGCAAGAAGATGATGGCAGAAGCAGCGAAGGCCTAAGCACGTTGCATCGACCGTTGCACCCAACCCGAACGATCAGCATCCCATAGCGATGTAGCTATTGTCCGATGTCTTACGTCCCATGCCTGCCCCCGGCGGACACGGGGTCAGGCATGGGACGTAAGACAAGAGTCACCTGTCAGCATGAAAGTAGAGATCATCACCCCGGACAAGGAGCTCTTCAAGGGCGAGGCCACCAGCGTGACCGTGCCTGGCGTGGATGGCAGCATGGGATTCCTGGAGAACCACGCGCCATTGATCACCGTTCTGAAAGCCGGTGATGTGAAGGTGAGGACCGCCGCCGGTCAGGAGCGCTTCACCGTGAAGGGGGGCGTGGTGGAGGTGATGAACAACACCGTGCTGGTACTGGCGGAGTAGGATCGTGCACGTTTCGACACCCTCGTGAACGGCGCCCTGATGGAGCGCCGTTCGCGTTCCGGCGGATCGGCCTCGCTCCTACCCACCGCGCGGTCGCATGCGGGCTGCGAAGCTGCTCCTGTGCCTGATGCCGATGGGAAGCAGGACATCACCTATCGTGACATGGGCCGCATCGTAGGAGGTGATGGCCGCAATGGCGACAAGGTGCGAACGATGGATGCGAACGAAGCGCTCTGAAGGCAGCATCCCGTCGAGCGCTTTCATGGTGATGCCGGCGAGGAAGCTTCCCTCCACCGTGAACACCCGGCAATAATTCTCCTCGCTTTCCACCCGGATGATACCATCCAAAGCGACCAATTTCCGGGTGCGCCCGATGCTCAGCACGATACGGTCGGCCAATGGGTCCGCACGCTCGCTCACGGAAGTTGGTTCAGCAGGCTCGAAGACGTAGGCGTGCACACGCCTGGACAGCTGCCAGTTCCTTCCCAGCAGCACCTGGCCGGTCGCTGGCCTCCATAACATGGAGCCGTCAGCAAGGCGCTCACCGTCGCCCAGGATGCTGTCTATCTTCCGGCCCATGCTCGTATTCAGGGGCGGGGGGCACTTGTCACCGATGGCGACCACCTGTCCATATGGATCCACCAGGACAGCCCGTGGTTGAAGCCTTACCAGTTCATTGAGCGGAACGTTGGCGCGATCCTTCACCATGGTGCTCCCGGAACGGCCCGGGTACTCTGCAGTGGACAACGATCGCCACGTTCATGCATGACCGGTGCCGGCCGACGTTCAAATGTACCGATCCACAGGCGTTACCAAGCGGATCGAACAACAGGGCAGTGGGCTCCGCTCGCATGCCCCGTTCAGGCAGTAACCACCCTCAGCGGGCCCTTCAACATGCTTTCGCGCACCGCCGCAGCCTCGGGATGATGCTGGTACAGGCTCCAGTTCCCGGCCACGTATTCCAATGCACTGAGGTTCTCGATCCAATCGCCGGAATTGAGGTAGGTGATGGCTCCTCCGTCACAGGAGATGCGATCAATGCGCGGCTGGTGGATATGGCCGCAAACGACCACCTCGTGGCCTGCGTTCAGGGCGATCTCCGCCATGGTGCGTTCAAAATCGCTGATGAAGTTCACGGCCTGTTTCACGCTGTTCTTCACCTTGCGCGAAAGGCTCATGCGCGGCCTTCCCATGAAGAGCAGCACCCCGTTGAGCAGGTGGTTGATGCGGATGAGCAGGTCGTAGCCGAAGCCACCGAGCTTGGCAAGCCACTTGGCGTGGGTCATCGTGGCATCGAAGATGTCGCCATGCAGGAACCAGTAACGCCGCCCATCGATGGTGAGGCTGAGCTGGTCCAGCAGGCGCAACCTGCCGAGGCGCGCATCGGAATACCGGCGCAAGGCCTCGTCATGATTGCCCGTGATGTAATACACGGGGATGCGCCCGCTCCATTTCAGGAGCTTCTTCACCACATCCATGTGGGCCTTGGGGAAATAATCCTTCTTGAACGCCCAGATGTCGATGATGTCACCATTGAGGACCACCATCCGCGGCTTCACGCTGCGCAGGTAGGCCAGCAATTCTTCGGCCCGGCAACCGTAGGACCCGAGATGAAGGTCGCTGAGCACCAGGATGTCCAGTTCACGCTTCATGCGCCAAATTGAGGGCGCATGTATTAACCCGATGTGAAGCCCGGATAACCCTTGGGGTGCTTGTTCACATACCGATGTTCAGCAAGCTCGGATCAGCTGCTGAGATGCTCGATCTCCAACTTCAGGAACCTGATGAGGTCATCGGTATCCTCGATGCTGATGCGTGACTTCTTCTGGGCCTCGCGCTGCTTGACCATGCGCTTGAGGTACTCCTCGCAGGCCTTTTTCCGGGCGGGACGTGCGGTGATACCCTTCAATTTCAACTTGACGAAACCGGAGGAGAGGAACGGAACGGATCGGGTGCTTTCTGCCATGGACTGCGTTCCCTTGACCGGGAACAGGCGGAAATGTATGCTTATTGGACGGACCAGCCATGTTAAGCTATTTGAACGAGGTCATAAATTCTTGGCGAACAGCATTTTATAAAGACTGGAAAAGCATGTGCTCCGGAGGTGCGGGCGCATCCCGCAGTATCTTTACGGGACCATCCCCCCCACCCTTGCCCGACACTGCACCGCTGGTGTTCTATGACGGCCAGTGCGGCCTCTGTGACCGGAGCGTTCGCTGGTTGCTGCGCAGGGACCGCGATGGGAGGTTGCGTTTCGCACCATTACAGGGGACCACCGCGGCCGCCCTCCTGGCGTACGGTCCCCGTTCGAGCCTGACCACCTTGGTGCTACTGGACAAGGATGGCGTTCACGTGCGCTCGGAGGCGGCCATCCGCGCGGTGATTCACCTTGGCGGTGCCTGGCGCCTGGCGCACGTTCTCCGGTCGGTACCGCGCCGCATGCGTGACAGGGCCTACGACCTGGTGGCACGGCGGCGGCACCGGTGGTTCGGCAGGGTTGAACATTGCCACCTTCCGGAGCCGGACCAACGATCGCGGTTCCTGCCGTGATCAGGGTCTTGCCCGCCCGTCCTGCTT